>JBGPEQ010000054.1:0-12620 GCA_041482855.1 Dongiaceae bacterium
AGCATGATGATCGGCACGGCTCGGGTCTCCGTCATGCGGCGGAGCTGGCGGCAGACCTCGATGCCGGAGAGCAGCGGCAGCATCCAGTCGAGCAGCACCAGATCCGGCTTCTGCTCGCGCGCCGCCAGCAGTGCCTCCTCGCCGTCGCGCGCCTCGGCGACGCGGAAACCCTCGCGTTCCAGGTTGTAGCGCAGCAGGGTGACGAGCGCCGACTCGTCTTCGACCACCAGGATCAGCGGACTCAAGACTGCACCTCCTCCGGCTTGCCTGTGACTGCGCCCGCCGCCGTTGCCAGGACCGCAAAGCTGGTCTGGTCGCCCTTCGGCCGGACCTGGTCAAGCGGGCGGCCATGGACGAGGAAATGCACGTCCTCCGCCACGTTCGTGGCGTGGTCGCCCATGCGCTCGATGTTCTTGGCGATGAACAACAGATGGATGCTCGGGCCGATGTTGCGCTGGTCCTCCATCATGTAGGTCAGCAGCTCGCGGAACAGGCTGGTGTACATCTCGTCGACTTCCTCGTCGCGCTGCCAGGCGGCCATCGCCTTGGCCGCATTCAGATCGACATAGGCGTCGAGCACGTCCTTGATGATCTGCTGCACCAGCCGCGCCATCCGGGGAATCGCGTGCATGGGCCGCACATGCGGCTGCTGCGAGAGCGCGATCGCCCGCTTGGCGACGTTGGCGGCGTAGTCGCCGATGCGTTCGAGGTCGCTCGAGATCTTGAGCGCGGAGACGATCTGCCTGAGGTCGACCGCCATCGGTTGGCGCAGGGCCAGCAGGCGGAGCGTCAGGTTGCTGACCTGCAGCTCCAGCTCGTCGATGCGCGCGTCGTCGCGTATCACCTTGGCGGCCGCCTCGGCGTCGCGCTTCATCAGGGCATCGACTGCAGCCTGGATCTGCGCTTCAACCAGGCCGCCCATCTGGCTGATCGTCTGATTCAACCGCTTCAACTCGTCGTCGAATGATTTGACCGTATGATCGGCAACCATGTTCCATCAGTCCTTTGCTATGCTCGCCCGTCCGGTCATCCGAAGCGGCCCGTGATGTAACCTTGAGTCTGTTCGTTCTTCGGGTTGGTGAAAATCGCCTCGGTCGGACCATACTCGATCAACTCGCCGAGAAACATGAAGGCCGTGAAATCGGACGAGCGCGCGGCCTGCTGCATGTTGTGCGTGACGATGACGATGCAGTACTCGTTTTTCAGTTCGTCCATCAATTCTTCGATCTTCGAGGTCGAGATCGGATCGAGCGCCGAGCAGGGTTCGTCGAGCAGCAGCACGCTCGATTTCACGGCGATGCCGCGCGCGATGCATAGACGCTGCTGCTGGCCGCCGGACAGGCTGAGGCCGCTGTGCTTCAGCTTGTCCTTGACCTCGTTCCACAGTGCGGCGCGGCGCAGAGCCGCCTCGACCCGCTCATCCATTTCGGCCTTGCTCAGCTTCTCGTAGAGTCGGATACCGAAGGCGATGTTGTCGTAGATCGACATCGGAAACGGCGTCGGCTTCTGGAATACCATGCCGACCTGGGCGCGCAGCAGATTGAGATCCTGGCTCGCCAACAAGATGTTCTTGCCGTCGAGCAGCACCTCGCCGGTCGCCCGCTGCTTCGGATAGAGATCGTACATGCGGTTGAGCACGCGCAGCAGAGTCGACTTCCCGCAGCCGGACGGGCCGATGAAGGCGGTGACGCGCTTGTCGTAGAGCGGCAGGCTGACGCTCTTCAGCGCATGGCTCTTGTCGTAGTAGAAGTCGAGATTGCGAATACTGAGCTTCTCCACCAGTTCCTCCCGAGGCGCCGGCCGACCCTGTCCGTCGGCGTCAGCGCGCGTTCCCTGCTCCCGTGTTTTTTCGGCCATGACGGAGACCATTTTCACCTCTTCGCTGAGCCGATCGTCGCCAGCGCCCGCGCCACGATATTGAGCATCAGGATGGTCACGGTGATCAGCAGGGCGCCGCCCCAGGCGAGCCGCTGCCAGTCCTCGTAGGGGCTGAGGGCGAACTGGTAGATGGTGGCCGGCAGGCTCGCCATCGGCGCGTTCATGTTGACCGACCAGAACTGATTGTTGAGGGCGGTGAACAGCAGCGGCGCCGTCTCGCCGCTCATCCGCGCCACCGCCAGCAGGATGCCGGTCAGGATGCCGCTGCGGGCCGCCCGATAGGCAATCAGCGTGATCACCTTCCACATCGGCGCGCCGAGCGCCGCGGCCGCCTCGCGCAGGCCGTTCGGCACCAGGTTCAACATGTCCTCGGTCGTGCGCACCACCACCGGCAGGCCGATGATGGCGAGGGCGATGACGCCGGCCCAGGCCGAGAAATGCCCCATCTGCGCGACGACGATGATGTAGACGAACAGGCCGATGACGATCGACGGGGCGCTCAGCAGGATGTCGTTGATGAAGCGCACGGTCTGGGCCAGGCCGTTGTTCTTTCCGTATTCGGCGAGGTAGGTGCCGGCCATCATGCCGATCGGCGTACCGATCAGCGTCCCGCCGATCGTCAGCACCAGGCTACCGAAGATGGCGTTCAGCAGGCCGCCGGCGCTGCCCGGCGGCGGCGTCATCTCCGTGAACAGCGCGAGGTTGATGGCGCCGATGCCGTTGTGGAGCAGCGTCCACAGGATCTCGACCAGCCAGAACAGGCCGAACGCGGTCGCCGCCATGGCGATCGTCAGGGCGGCATAATTGGTGGCGCGGCGGCGCCGATAGAGGTCCATGTCTACCTCCCCGCCTGCCGCTGCATGCGCATGAGCATCAGCTTGGCGAGCGCCAGGATAATGAAGGTGATCACGAACAGGACCAGGCCGAGGGCGATCAGCGAGGAGGTGTAGAGATCGCCGACGGCCTCCGTGAATTCGTTGGCGATGGCGGCCGAGATGGTCGTGCCCGGCGCCAGGATGGAGCTGGTGATCCGGTACGCGTTGCCGATGACGAAGGTCACCGCCATGGTCTCGCCGAGGGCGCGGCCGAGGCCCAGCATGACGCCGCCGATGACGCCGACGCGGGCGTAGGGCAGCACTACCTTCCACACGACCTCCCAGGTCGTGGCGCCGAGGCCGTAGGCCGATTCCTTCAGCATCGGCGGCACTGTCTCGAAGACGTCGCGGGTGATCGAGGTGATGAACGGCAGCACCATGATGCCCAGGATGATGGCGGCCGTGAATACACCGATGCCGTAGGGCGGGCCGGCGAAGAGCTTGCCGAGCAGCGGCAGCTTCCCGAGCGTGCCGATGAGGAAGGGCTGCACTGTGCGCTGCAAGAACGGCGCCAGCACGAAGAGGCCCCAGATGCCGTAGATGATGCTGGGTATGCCCGCCAGGAGCTCGATGGCGATGCCGAGCGGGCGCTTCAGCCAGGGCGGGCACAACTCAGTGATGAACATGGCGATGCCGAAGCTCACGGGCACGCCGAACAGCATGGCAAGCGCGGAGGTGACGATGGTCCCGTAGATCGGCGCCAGCCCGCCGAACTTCTCGGTGACCGGATTCCACACCTGGGTGTAGAGAAAGCCGAAGCCGAACGTCCCGAGCGCGGGCCAGGCGCCGACGATCAGCGCAAGAATGACGCCGCCGAGCAGCGCCAACACGAGCAGCGCGAAGAACAGGGTGGCGGCGCGAAACAGCTGGTCTTGCAGGCGCTGCCGCCGACCGTGCACGGCAAACGTGCCCAGTACTGCAGTGTCCTTCATGGCGATCTGGGTCATCGGCTGGCCGTTCGATTGTGGCGGATGGGCCGCTCCGCGGAGCGGCCCATCCGTCCAGGTAGAGACGTCAACTCGGAAGCGTGCTCAGTAGATGGCCTTGCCGCTGCCGTCCACGATGCTGCTCTTCCAGGTGGTCTTGACCAGACCGACGAGCTCGTCCGGTATCGGCACATAGTCGAGGTCTTCGGCCATCTTGTCGCCGTCCTGATAGGCCCAGTCGAAGAACTCCAACGCGGTCTTGACGGCCTCCGGGTCGTCCGGCTGCTTGTAGATCAGGATGAAGCTGGCGCCGGTGATCGGCCAGCTCTCCGCACCGGGCTGATTGGTGAGGATGACGTAGTAGCCCGGCGCCTTCGCCCAATCGACGCTGGCCGCCGCCGCCTGTAATGCAGCTGTCTTCGGCTCGACGACCTTGCCGTCGGTGTTGACCATCTTGGTGTAGGTCATCTTGTTCTGCTTGGCGTAGGCATATTCGACATAGCCGATGGCGCCGTCCGTCTGCGTGGTCTGGCCGGCAACGCCTTCGTTGCCCTTGGCGCCGAGGCCGACCGGCCACTCGACCGAGGAGTTGGCGCCGACCTTGTCCTTCCACTCCGGACTGGTCTTCGAGAGATAGTCGGTGAACAGGAAGCTCGTGCCCGAGCCGTCGGAGCGGTGCACGACCGCGACGGCCGTGCTCGGCAGGTTCACGTTCGGATTCAGCGCCTTTATCTTCGCATCGTCCCATGCGGTGATCTCGCCCATGAAGATGCTGGCGAGCGTCGGTCCGTCCAGCGTCAATTCGCCCGGCTTGATGCCCTCGAGGTTCACGACCGGCACGACGCCGCCCATGATCATCGGAAACTGCAGCAGACCGGACTTCTCGAGGTCGTCCGGCTTCAGCGGCATGTCCGAGGCGCCGAACGTCACGGTCTTCGCCTTGATCTGCTTGATGCCGCCGCCCGAGCCGATCGACTGGTAGTTGAGGCCAACGCCGGTCTTCTGCTTGTAGGCGTCCGCCCATTTCGCGTAGATCGGGTAGGGGAACGTCGCGCCGGCTCCTGAGATGTCGCCTGCCTGAGCGCTCGACCATGCGAGCGTCGCCAGGGCGACCGCTGCTAGAAACTGTTTCATTTAGATGTTCCTCCGGTTTCAGTTCGGGGAGCGGCTATCGCGCTCCTTCACGCGGGGCGCGACTGGCTCCTCGGCAAGGTGACCGTAAGGGGCAAGCGCTAAGATCATATGTCATATCGATGACAGATTTATGACAGCGAGCCCGCCGTGACGGTTTCCGCGACGGATCAATGTCATTCCTGCATCTGGAGGGCCCCCGCGCGTCAGCGCGGCCGCCTGTCGCCGGCAGGCGGCCGCAGCACGATCACCCCTTGCCGGCGTCTGATCAGACCTTCGCGCTCCAAGGCGGCGAGCGCTCGGTAGATGGCTTCGTGGGTCAGGCCAATTTCCGCCGCGATCTCGGTCCAGGGACGGTCGATGCGGGCCGTCGGAGGAGCCCCGCTCGCACGTTGGCGAAGCCAGCATAGAATGCGCTCGGGCGCCGACCGGATGCTCCGCAGCTCCAGTTGCGCCCGCAGATCCCGCAGATGGGATGCGAGTCCCTTGGCAAGGGCCAGCGCCGCTTGCGGATCGGCCTCCAGTGCCGCCAACAGGTCGGCCTTGGGAAGGATGGTCACCTCCGAGGGCGCTTCGGCGACCGCGTCACAGTGATAGGCATCGGCGAACAGCGCGGCCTCGGCGACCGTCTCATTCGTCCGGGCCACATGCAGCGCCACAGCCGAGCCATCGTTCAGATGCCGCACAAGCCTGACGCGACCATCCCGCACGACATAGATGGCGGCCGGCGCGTCTCCCTGCCGGAACAGCGTTTCGCCCGTTGCCAGCCTGCGGTGTCCCGCTCTCGCGGGAGCGATCAGACTCAGCCAGAATTTCGTATCCAGCGCATCGCCTCCGCCGGTTGCCGGGGCCGGCATATGATCCGAATCATACGTCCACGGCGACGGCGCTGCTACCTTTGGCTCGCATCCACAGGACGGGAGTACGAGACGATGCAATACGGACTGAGCGCCGCATTCGTTGCCGTGAGCCTGGCTCTAACGGTCCAAAGCGTCGACGCGCAGGGCGACATGCCGGCGATGGATTTCAGCACCCATCACGGCGCGATGACGGCTGCGCAGGCCGACGCGCCGCCGACGCTGCCTGGCCAGGACGCCTTCGGGGCCATCCAGGAAATCCTGCGCATTCTGGAGGCAGACCCCGGCACTGACTGGTCGAAGGTGAACATCGACGCCCTGCGGGAGCATCTCATCGACATGAACGAGGTCACGCTCCACGCCAACGCGGCGCGGAGCGCTGTGGACGGCGGCCTGCGCATCGAGGTCACGGGCGAAGGCCGAACCCTGCTTGCCATCCAGCGGATGGTCCCCGCGCAGGCACATGAGATCGACGGCGCGAATGGCTGGAAAACCAAGGTGGAGCCGCGCGCCGACGGAGTCGTGCTGACGGTGACCGCGGCCGACCCGAAGCAGGCGATGAAGATCCGCGCGCTCGGCTTCATGGGGATCATGGCTCAGGGCGCGCATCATCAGCGGCACCACCTCGCCATCGCGCGCGGCGAATTCATGCCGTGATCGGCGCGAAGATCGCGACTGGCGTCAGGCCTCGCCGGCCGGGCGGCCTCTGCCGGCGATCGGCAGGTGGACCGTGAAAGTGCTTCCCACGCCGACCGTGCTGTCGATGTCGAGCGCGCCGCGATGGCGGTTGAGGATGTGCTTCACGATGGCGAGGCCGAGGCCGGTGCCCCCCAGCTCGCGTGAGCGCGCGGTCTCGATGCGGTAGAAGCGCTCGGTCAGGCGCGGCAGGTGCTCGCGCGCGATGCCGTCGCCCTCGTCCATGACGGCCACCGCCACCGCCGGCCGGTCGAGGCGCTGCGCGGGCAGCGGTGTCTCGGCGCCGGCCGCCGCGGGCGCCGGCGGGACCGTCCAGCCGGCGACGCGGATGGTGGCGCCCGTGCGGCCATATTTGATCGCGTTGTCGATCAGGTTCTGGAACACCTGGGTCAGCTCGTCATCGTCGCCGTTGATCGCGGGCAGGTCGTCGAGCCTGGTCGGCGCTTGGCCATCCGGCGGCGGTGCGTCGATGACGATTTTCATCTGCTTGCCGGCCGCCTTGAACTCCAGCCCGTCGACGATCGTGCGGATGATCTCGCCGAGCTTGACCTGGCCGGTGGGCGGCGTGTGTTCGTTGAGTTCGATGCGCGACAGCGACAAGAGGTCGGCCACCAGCCGCGACATGCGTTGCCCCTGCTCGTGCATGATCGTGAGGAAGCGCTCGCGCGCGGCGGCGTCGTCACGGGCCGGCCCGCGCAGGGTCTCGATGAATCCCACGAGCGTGCTCAAGGGCGTGCGCAGTTCGTGGCTGGCATTGGCCACGAAATCGACGCGCATGCGGTCGGTGCGCTTGGCCTGGGTGATGTCGTGGAGCGTGAGGAGGGCGACCGTGCCGTCGGCGATCGGGCGCGGCAGCGGCTCGACGCGGGCAAGGAAGCTGCGCTCGACCGGCACCGGCAGCGAGAACTCGACGATGCGCCCCTCGCCCCTGTCGAAGGCTTCCGCCACCGCATCGATCACCGGCGGGCTGCGCAGCACGGCGATGAGGTCGCGGCCGGCCAGCAACGTGCCGAGCGCGGTCTCGGCGGCCTGGTTGGCGCGCACGATCCGGCGGGCGCGGTCCAGCATGATCAGCGGGTCGGGCAGGCTGGCGATGACGGCCTCGTTGGCGGCGACCACGGCCTCCAGTTCGCGCCGGCGCGCCGACCAGTGGCGGCCCGCCTCGGCCGCTGCGCGATGGAGATCGGCGGTGGCGCCGCCCGCCCCGCCGCTCGGCGGCGGCACGGTGACCGCGCCCTCGGTGCTGCGCGTCAGACGGCCGAGATAGTCGCTGATGGCCGCCAATCGACGCAGATGCGAGACGACAACGAGGGCCGTCACCGCAACGGCCGCTGCGGCCGCCGCCGCCGCCGGCAGCGCCGCGACATAACCGGTTGCCGCCAGCACAAGAAACGCGGCGGCGACGGGCGCCGCAACGATCGCCACGGCCGCGACCGGGCGCGACGGATTTGGCTTGGTACCTGGCATCGGCGGGCGTTAATGGACCGTTCAGGCTGGGTTAAGCCGCAGTCGGCTAAGCATGGACCATGACCGGATTTCGTCAACCGCAACCGCCGCTATCCGGCTTGCAGGCGCCGTGTTAACCTCCCGTTAACCGCGTTCAGTGCAAGTCGGCGGCAGGCATAGGAGGGGAACGCCCATGAAGTTTCGGACTTTCTGTTTGGCGGCTGCGCTCGGCCTCGGCCTCGCCATGGGCGGCGCCGCGGCCCAGGATAGCTCCAACAAATATCAGCAATGGCCGGGCGCCGAAGGCGGCTCCGACGACGTCAACAAGCTGGTCCAGGACATCCAGAAGCTGGTCGACCAGGCCGAGCGCGACAAGGCCGCCGATCCGCAGTTCCTCGACGATCTGCGCGGCGTGCTCGCCGACTATCAGAATCCTTGGACGGGCCGGCTGCTCTATGACGATTTCAGCGACGGCAATTACACCGCCGCTCCGGCCTGGACCGTCAGCGGCGGCGTCTTCAAGGTCAAAAAGGATGGCTTCAACGTCGGGCTGAAGAGCTCGGTCATCCCGCAGGGCGTCACCCCGACCCAGCAGAGCACCGGCAACGTCGTGCTCGATATCCTGAACGCCACGAACCAGCAGCAGCAGCAGCCGACCTCGTTCCAGTACTGCGCCATCTACACGCCGGTGAAGATCACCAACGCCTTCGCCGCGCGCATAGAGTTCACCTCGGCCGACCGCTTCGGCCGCATGGATTTCGGACCCTATCTGGGCGCGTCCGGCGCCACCGCCTATCGCGTCGCCTATCTGCCCGGCCAGACCAAGGACAGCCTCCGCCTGATCCGCATCACGCCCAAGGGCGCGGTCGCCATCGCCACCTACAAGGGCGCGCTCAGTCTCGAGGACGGCCGCCGCCACGTGCTGGAGTGGACGCGCGACCGCAACGGCGCGATGAACGTGGTGCTCGACGGCCAGGACATGATGCAGGCCACCGACCGCACCATCAACAAGCCGTTCGACGGCTTCCTGATGATCAACAGCGGCGGCACCTACTGGGTCCGCTCCGTCACCGTCGACGGCGGGAAGGTTTGATATCCACGACGTCGGGGCGCCCCTGCGGGGGCGCCCCTACTTCATCGCATCGAACGCCGCGAAGGCCGCCGCCGTCACCAGGTCGGAGACCGTGCCGCCGCTCTGCACGATCTGCGCCGGCTTGGCCAGGCCCATCAGGATCGGGCCGATCACCGTGCCGCCGCCAAGCTGCTGCAGCATCTTGGCGGAGATGTTGGCGGAGTGCAGCGCCGGCATGATCAGCACGTTGGCCGACCCCGACAGCCGGCAGAACGGATAGCGCGCCTGCATCAGCTCGAAGTCCAAGGCCACGTCGGCCTGCATCTCCCCGTCATATTCGAAATCCACCTCGCGCCGGCTCAAGACCTTGCGCTCGTCGAGCTCGTTGACGGCGAGCCGCACGCGCTCGGCCTTCTCACGCAGCGGATTGCCGAAATTGGAGAATGATAGCAGCGCCACCCGCGGCTCGTGGCCGAACTCGCGGGCCTTGCGCGCGGTCTGGATGGCGATGTCCGCCAGTTCCTCCGGCGTCGGCAGTTCATGCACGGTGGTGTCCGCAATGAACACCGTGCGCGTGCGCGACAGGAAGATCGAGAGGCCGAACAGCCGCTCGCCCGGCTGGGGATCGAGCACCCGCGTCACTTCGTCGAAGGTGGTGCCGAAGCTGCGGGTCAGCCCGCTCACCATGGCGTCGGCATGGCCTCGCGCCACCATGCAGGCGGCGAAAACGTTGCGGTCCTGGTTCACCATGCGCTGGCAGTCGCGATAGATCGAGCCCTTGCGCTGCAGCCGCTGGTACAGGAAGTCTGTGTATTCCTTGTTGTGCTGGGATACCCGCGCATTGTGGATCTCGAGGCCGTCAATCTCGCCCAGCCCCGCCGTCTTGATCGCGGAATGAATGCGCTCCTCGCGGCCGATCAGGATCGGCTGGCCATAGCCGGCGTTGCGGAAGGCGAGGGCGGCGCGGATCACCTTCTCCTCCTCGCCCTCGGCGAAGACCACGCGCTTCGGGTTGTCGCGCACCTGCTCGAAGATCAGCTGCAGGCTGTTGGCCGTGGGATCGAGGCGCGCGGCCAGCTCGACGCGGTAGCTCTCCATGTCGACGAGCGGCCGGCGGGCGACGCCGCTGTCCATCGCCGCCTTGGCCACCGCGCGCGGGATGGTGGAGATCAGGCGCGGATCGAACGGCACGGGGATGATGTAGTCGGGACCGTAGCGCAGCCGCCGCCCGGCATAGGCGGCATCGACCTCGTCCGGCGTATCCTCGCGGGCGAGCGCCGCCAGCGCCTGCGCCGCCGCGATCTTCATGGTGTCGTTGATGGTGGATGCCCGCACGTCGAGCGCGCCGCGGAAGATATAGGGAAAGCCCAGGACGTTGTTCACCTGGTTCGGATAGTCGGAGCGGCCGGTGGCGACGATGGCGTCCTTGCGAACGCTCCGCACCTCTTCAGGCGTGATCTCCGGATCCGGGTTGGCCATGGCGAAGATGATCGGCTTGTCGGCCATGCTCTTCACCATCTCGGCGGTCATGGCGCCCTTGGCCGAGAGGCCGAAGAAAACGTCGGCGCCCTTCACCGCCTCGGCCAACGTGCGTAGCTTGGTATTGGCGGCGTGGCCCGACTTCCACTGGTTCATGCCCTTCTCGCGGCCCTGATAGATGACGCCCTGGGTGTCGCAGAGGATGGCGTGGTCGTGGGGCAGGCCCATGGTCTTGATCAGCTCGATGCAGGCGATCGAGGCGGCGCCGGCGCCGTTCATGACGATGCGCGTGTCCTTGAGCTTGCGGCCCGTCAAGTCGAGCGCGTTGAGCAGGCTGGCGAGCGCGATGATGGCGGTACCGTGCTGGTCGTCGTGGAAGACGGGAATATCCATCAGCTCGCGCAGGCGCTGCTCGATGATGAAGCATTCGGGCGCCTTGATGTCCTCCAGGTTGATGCCGCCGAACGCGGGCCCGAGGAAGCGCACGCAATTCACGAACTCGTCGACGTCCTTGGTGTCGACCTCGATGTCGATGCCGTCGATGTCGGCGAAGCGCTTGAACAGCACGGCCTTGCCTTCCATCACCGGCTTTGAGGCGAGTGCGCCGAGATCGCCCAGCCCCAGCACCGCCGTGCCGTTGGAAATGATCGCCACCATGTTGCCCTTGGCAGTGTAGTCGTAGGCCAGCGCCGCATCCTCGGCGATGCGCAGGCAGGGCGCCGCCACCCCCGGCGAATAGGCGAGCGAGAGGTCGCGCTGGGTGGTCAGCGGCTTGGTGGCGCGAATCTCCAGCTTGCCCGGCCGTCCGCTCGCATGCATGAGCAGCGAGTCTTCATCCAGCTTCTTCGTATCGGGCCTGAAATCGACCATAAAAGAATCTCCACGACTTTCTTTTCAGGCTCGCATGTTTCGCGCCGGAAGGGAAGGCGGCGGCGCGGCCACACTGCCAGACGCAGGACAGCGGCCGTAGTCTGTCCGCGCACGGTCGTGTAGTCTCCGGCCGTCCTTCGACAGCCGCCGAAACGCCGTGCCCGAATCCGCCGTCACCCCGCAAAGCGAACCCACCGCCGCCCTCGCCACGCCGGCGATGGTGCAGTATATCGCCGCCAAGCGGGCGCACCCGGATTGCCTGCTGTTCTACCGCATGGGCGATTTCTACGAGCTGTTCTTCGAGGATGCGCTGAAGGCGGCGCCGATCCTGGATATCGCGCTCACCAAGCGCGGCCAGCATAGCGGCCAGGACATCCCCATGTGCGGAGTGCCCGCGCATGCGCTCGACGGCTATCTCGCCAAGGCGATCCGTCGCGGCTGCAAGGTCGCGATCTGCGAGCAGATGGAGAATCCCGAGGAGGCCCGCAAGCGCGGCCCCAAGTCCGTCGTGCGGCGCGAGGTCGTCCGCATCGTCACCCCCGGCACCATCACCGAGGAGACGCTGCTCGATGCCGCCAGTCACAACTATCTGGCCGCCCTCGCCGATGCCGGCGGCGCCCTCGGCCTAGCCTGGCTCGATGTCTCCACCGGCGATTTCTTCGTACAGCCGGCCAAGGCGACCGATCTTGCCGCCGCCCTCGCCCGCCTCGAGCCGGGCGAGTTGCTGCTGCCCGATCGCCTGCTGCAGCAGCCCCAGCACTTCGAGCTGTTCGGCGACTGGAAGGCCGCCCTGTCGCCGCTGCCTTCGGCCCGCTTCGACAGCGAGAACGGCCGCCGCCGGCTGGAAGCGCTCTACGGCGTGAAGGCGCTCGAAGGCTTCGGCGCCTTCACCCGCGCCGAGCTGGCCGCCGCCGGCGCGCTCGTCGACTATGTCGAGCTGACCCAGGCCGGCAAGCTGCCGCGCCTCGCCGCCCCGCGCCGCCTGGCCCAGGGCGCGCTGATGGAGATCGACGCCGCCACCCGCCGCAATCTCGAGCTGCTGCGCAGCCTCGCGGGCGAACGCCAGGGATCGCTGCTCGCCACCATCGACCGCACGCGCACGGGCGCCGGCGCCCGCCTGCTCGCGGCCTGGCTGGGGGCGCCGCTCACCGCGCCGAAGGAGATCGCCGCGCGTCAGGAAATGATTGCGCTCTTCGTTGCCGACGAGCGTCTGCGGGAGTCCCTGCGCCTGCGCCTGAAGCGCGTGCCCGACCTCGAGCGCGCGCTCTCGCGCCTGACGCTCGGGCGCGGCGGCCCGCGCGATCTCGCGGCCATCCGCGATGCGCTGGCTGAAGCGGCCGAGCTGCGCGCCCTGCTCGAGCGGCCGGCGCAGCTGACGCCGCTGCCGGCC
>JBGPEQ010000055.1:0-12418 GCA_041482855.1 Dongiaceae bacterium
CTTGGACCTGCGCGAGAAGAACTCGTTCATCAAGTGGGCGGTCGGTGAAGGCCACACTGTCTTCGTCGTCTCCTGGGTCAATCCGGACGAAACCCTCGCCAGCAAGAGCTTCGAGGACTACATGCTCGAAGGCCCGCTCGCCGCCCTCGACGCCATGGAGAAGGCGACCGGCGAGCCCGACGCCAACGTCATCGGCTATTGCCTGGGCGGCACGTTGCTTGCCTGCACTCTCGCCTACCTGGCCGCGAAGAAGGATTCGCGCGTGGCCAGCGCCACCTTCTTCGCCAGCTTGGTCGACTTCAAGGAGCCGGGCGAACTCGGCATCTTCATCGACGAGGAGCAGCTGGCCGCGCTCGAGGAGCGCATGAACGAGAAGGGCTATCTCGAAGGCACGGCCATGGCCACCACCTTCAACATGCTGCGCGCCAACGACCTGATCTGGTCGTTCGTCGTCAACAACTACCTCCTGGGCAAGGACCCCTTCCCCTTCGACCTGCTCTACTGGAACTCGGATTCCACGCGCATGCCCGCGGCCATGCACAGCTTCTACCTGCGCAACATGTACCAGGAGAACAAACTGATACAGCCGGGCGGACTCACGCTCGCGGGCACGCCGATCGATCTCGGCAAGATCAAGACGCCGACCTACATCGTCTCCACCCGCGAAGACCACATCGCGCCCTGGCCCGCCACATATGCGGCGACCCAGCTCTATCAAGGTCCCGTGCGCTTCGTGCTCGGCGCCTCCGGCCATATCGCGGGCATCGTCAATCCGCCAGCGGGCAACAAATACAGTTATTGGACCAGCGACAAATGTCCGCCCGACCCGCAGGCCTGGCTCGCCACGGCGAAGGAAAATCCCGGCTCCTGGTGGCCGGATTGGGCCAAGTGGATCACCAAATACGGCGGCGCCAAGGTTGCTGCCCGCAAGCCCGGCGATGGCAAGCTCAAGCCGATCGAGGGCGCCCCCGGCTCGTACGTGAAGGTCAGGATTCAGTAGGCGGGCGCACCGCTCGCTCACGCGGGGCCGGAGCGGGCATCACCTTCCGGCGGCTGCGCGCTGCGGCGGCGCAACGACGGATCCGCCGAGCGATGTCTTGGGCGGCGTCGATAGCGTGTCGTCCGCGACGGTACCGGCGTTCTGCGCGGCGGCGGCGCGGGTATTGTGGCCGTCGAGCCAGGTGGTGCCGAACGCGCGCCGCCAGGTGGCCGCCAGAATCTGCGCCAGCGTGGCCTGCCGCAGCCCGACCTCGTGGGCGCCGGAGGCGAACAGCTTCACGATCATGCGCTCGCGCATCGCTTCGTCGCGCCAATCGAACAGGACGCGCAAGGCATCTGCGGATTGATCGATCGCCGTGGCAGGAATCCTGCCGACCCCGCGAACCCTGATGAGGATGCTCTGCCCCGCCTGCGCCTGAATGTTCGGCGGCAGTATGACGCGCGAGCCGCTCAGCGAGAGGTCCTCGGCGCGGCCGGCCGCGCGAAAACCTGGCCCGACGACGCCGACCAGTTCATTGGCGTCGAAGCGATGCTCGCTCCGCCGCCGCGGTGCTTCGATGCACATGAGCAACACGACCGCGAGCATGATCAGGTTCCAGGTCGACCAGAACATGACGACCGGGAAGAAACCGTCGGATGCCCCGCCGTCCGGCGAGATGTGCGTGGCAATTCCCAGAACGGTCGCCGTGAAGAAGACGAACGCCATGCCGAACGTGATGCGGTCGAGGCGGGCCTGGCCGATGGCGAGTCCCTTGGGCGTGACACGGAACGGCGTCCCGAACGGCTTCACCAGCGACCCCAGCATGGTCGGAACCAGGCGAAAGGCGGCAAAACACTGCGATGCCGGCGTCAGCAGCGGCACGTGGTAGCCGCCCGACAGCCACCGCATCATCGCAATGAACCCGAGGAACACGGGCGCCTGAAAGGACAGCACGTCGGCCGTCTTCACTCCCGGCAGCGGCGACAGCGCCGTCCACAGGCAGATCACAGGCATGGCCAGGCCGAAGATGCGGATCGTGTACTGCACGATCCAGTTCGTCGGAAAGAACAGCAGCCGGTCGATCAGGCGCAAGCCCGGCCCGAGCGGCCCGTCGCGCAGGAACATCAGCTGAATGCCGCCGCGCATCCAGCGCTTGCGCTGCACGAAGAATGCCTCGACGCTCTCGGCCGCAAGCCCGAACGCGAGCTTCTCGTTGACGAACCGCGTGATATAGCCGCGCCGCTTCAGCGCCAGCGTCGTCAGAATGTCCTCCGTCACGGATTCCGTAGGGATACCGCCGCCGATCTCGTCGATCGCCGACCGCCGGAGCACGCCCAGCGAGCCGCAGCAGAAGGCGGCGTCCCAGGCATCCCGCGAGGGCTGGATGGTGTCGAAGAAGATGCGCTGGTCGTCGGGCAGCATGCCGTCCATCAGCAGGTTCGCCTGGATCGGATCGGCGTTGTAGAAGTGGTGCGGGGCCTGCACGATGCCGATCTTGGGATCGTCGAACCAGCCGATGGTGCGGCGCAGGAAGTTGCGCCGCGGCACGAAGTCGGCATCGAACACCGCAATGAATTCGCCGCCGGTCTGCTTGAGCGCGGCATTGATGTTGCCGGCCTTGGCGTGGGAATTGTTGGGCCGCGTGAGATACCCCACCCGCTTGGCGGCGCAGAAGTCGCGCAGCCATTCCCGCCGCCCGTCGTCCAGCACCCAGATTTTCATCCGGCCGCCCGGCCAGTCCAGCGCCATCGCGCCGAGGACGGTCTTCTCCAGCACGTCCATGCCTTCGTTGTAGGTCGGGATGAAGACATCGACCATGGGCAGTGCGGAATCCGGGCGGGCGGCCAGCGCGGCGGCGTGGGCATCGGTCTCCGGTTTTCGGTCGGCGGTGCGCGACAGCATGATGACGGCGACGATGGCTTCCGCGATCCCCAGCAACTCGAAGCCGAGCACCGACCAGGCGAAGAAGCCGCCGGCCCCGTCCTGCGCCCCGTAGAGGATGACGCCGGAGATCCGCCACGCGTAGTAGCGCACGGCCAGGAAGGCGAACAGGGCGACGACGAGGAGGCGATGGCCGTTGCGCTTGCAGTCAAGCGCCGGCAGCCCCCCTACCACGAGTGCGATCGTGAGCAGCAGGACCGGCGAGACGCCGAGGAGCAGGCCGGCCGCGGACATCGCCGATCCGGAATCTACAGCTGCGCCAATAGCGGCGAGAAGATCGAGTGGCTCGCGAACCACACGCGCACGCCGGTGCCGATGCCGCAAAGATTGCCGCCGCTGGTCCCGACGTTGCGCGGATCGACCTTGATCTCCACTTCCGCCCAACGCTCGGCGCCGGGGGCGTCCAGGCCCGAGGCCTCGGCGCCGCGCGGCGCCGTCGCCGGCGAGCCGCGCACGATCCGCACCTCGCCGGAAACGGACTCCCGCCGACCGGCGATCTCGATCGAAACGGCGTCGCCGGGCGAAACGGTGGCGGCGTCATCGAGCGGAATGCGCGCCAGGACGAACATGTCGGCGCAGTCGACCAGCTCGACCAGAACGTCGCCCTTCACCACGTCGGTCCCCGGCGCGACCGGCTGGCGCCACACGACCGCCTGTTCCAGGGCCCGGCTCTCGAAGCGCGTCTGCGCGGTCAGCCAATCGCTCTCGCGCTCGACCTCCTGGGCCAGGCCGCGGTCGCGAGCGACGAACGCGGCCCGCTCGCTGCCGATCTCGTTCACCCGGATGGCAATCTCATCCAGCCGCTGGCGCGAATAGGGCACGTCGTTCTGGCCGTCGCGCGCATTGATGCCGGAGGCAAAGGCGCCGGCCTCGACCATCAGCCGCACGAGATCCGCCTCCGCCGCCGTCAGATTGTGCTTCGCGGCGGCGTCCGCGCCGATCTTCTGGTCGATTTCGGAAGCGCCCATGGATCCCGTGCCGATCATCTTGCGCGCGCGCTCGGCGTCCGCGTGCGCCACTCGATAGCCGGCGGCGGCGCTCTCGACGTTCGAGCGGGCCGCCTGCAGCTCGGCGTTCGCCCGCGCCAGCGCAAGCCCCGTGAAGCGGGAGACTTCCGCCTGCAGCTGCGTCTGCATCGCCGTCAGCCGATCGCGCTCGCTGTCGAGCGCCACCAGTTTCGCCGCCAGCTCGTCGCGCTCGGCCTGCGCGGACATCACGCTGCGCCGGTCCGTCATTTGCGCCACGACCGTCGCGACGAGGTCGTTCCGGGCGACGACGTCGCCGACCTTCGGTGCGCCATCGAGAACGCGGCCGTCGATCCGCGTGCGGACGACGATACGCCGGCCGTCGAGCACCGCATCCGCCGTCACCATGTTGGTCATGTGCAGCGCAAAGGCGATCCCGGCCAGGGCGACGCAGACCAACGCCAATCCGATGCGGAAATACCGCCGCGGCAGGCTCCAATAGAAGGTTTTCGCGAGCTGGCTCATGCGCCGGCCCGCCCATCGAAGGCGCGCATGCAAGCAACAGGTGAATATGTCTTAACCATTTTTGGTAGCCCCGCTGGCTCCGTTCTGGAGCACGCGGGCATTGTCGGCTGCGTTGGTAAACCCATGAGGTCGCGCCGGGCCCCTCCCTGTAATGTTTTGTAACGCCGCAGCCGCGCGCGCGCGTTCTGCCTCGCCGTGGAGACCGTCAGGTCGAACCTCCGCTGCCGCTTCCCTGCGAGCGCAGTCCGTGGCAATATCCGGGACGCCAACGACCGCTTTCGGGGATATCGGGATGCAAGCGGAGGGGCAGGGTATACCTGGAAACGAGCGCGACGCCGCCGGGCACAGCGCGCGCGCGGAGATTTTGCGGCGCTGCATCGAAGCGGCGCCCACCGGCCTTGCCATGTTCGACCGCGAGATGCGCTACCTCGCGGCCAGCCGCACCTACCGCGACGGCCTACGGCCTGGGCGATCAGGACATCATCGGGCGCTGCGTCTATGATGTGGTGCCTGAACGTGCCGCCCGCGGTCATGAAATCCACCAGCGCTGCCTTGTCGGTGCCAGCGAACGCTGCGAAGCCGATCCCTTCCTGTGTCCCGACGGTACCCTAAAATGGCATCGCTGGGCGATCGAGCCTTGGCATGAGGGCGACGGCCGCTTCGGCGGCATCGTCCTGTTCAGAGAAGACGTGACCGAGCAGCGGCGCGCTCGCCGATCTGGCGGCCTGCGAGCGGCAGTTTCACGATCTGGCCCACGTCGCCGCCGATGCTTACTGGGAGCTCGACCGCAATCTGAGCTTCACCCGCGGCGGCCAAGACAACGTCTACGTCGGATTGGCGCCGTGGGAGATACCGGGGTTGGACGCGGAGGCGCCGACCCTGAAGGCCCATTGGGCGGACCTGCGCGCCCATCGCTCGTTCCGCGATCTTCAGTTCCCCATCGAGGAGCTCGATCGCGGGCACCTGCACTTCACCGTCAGCGGCAAACCGCTGCACGACCGCGATGGCGCCTTCCTCGGCTATCGCGGCGTGATCCGCGATGTGACGGCGCGCACCGAGGCGGAAGAGGTGCTGCGCGCCAGCGAGGCGCGTCACCGCACGCTCATCGACTCGATCCACGCCGGCGTTTTCATCGCGCAGGACGACCGCTTCGTCTTCTGCAACCGGCGCTTCGCGGAGATGTTGGGGACCGACGAAGCAAGTCTGCAGGACGCACCCTGCGAAACCGTTATCGCTCCCGACCGCCTCGCGCTGTTTCGCCAGCAATGCCTCGCCGTCGCAGCGCAGGCGGGCTGCGAGGAGATCGTCTGCCGGCACCAGCGGGACGCGTCTCCCGTGTACCTGCTTTTGCATGCCTCCCGCATCGAGCATGACGGCCGCGCCGCCCTGCTCGGCACGGTCGCCGACCTCACCGAGCGCCAGCGCGTCGAACAGCGGCTGCGCCAGGCGCAGGAGATGGAGGCCATCGGCCGGCTGGCCGGCGGGGTCGCGCACAATTTCAACAATCTTCTCGCCGTCATCCTCGGCAATCTCGAACTGCTGAGCCCGGAGCTGCCGGACGGTCCGCTGTGGGAGCGTGCGGCGTTGGCGCTGCGGGGTGCGCAGCGGGGCGCCGACGTCACGCACCGGCTGCTGGCCTTCAGTCGGCGCCAGTCTCTGCGGCCCGAGGCGGTCGACGCGAACGAGTTCGTCGCCGAACTCAAGGGCGTGCTGCGCGAGACAGTGGGCGAGGCCGTCACGGTCGAGACGACTCTGGCCCCGAATGTCCCGCTCGCCTACGTCGACCGCGCCCAGCTGGAGACCGCGTTTCTCGAGCTGGCCGTGAACGCGCGCGACGCCATGCCGCGCGGCGGCCGCATCGTCATTGAAACGGCGACGGTGACGATCGGCGATTCATCCGCGCACGGCGAAGGCGGAGCGTTCGCGCCGGGCGCGCGCATCACGCTGGCCGTCAGCGATACCGGCGGCGGCATGACGCCATTCGTAAAAGAGCACGCGTGCGAGCCGTTCTTCACCACCACGGAAGCCGGCCGGGGGCTCGGCCTCGGCCTGTCCATGGTCCACGGCTTCGTCGTTCAATCCGGCGGTAGCCTCGACCTCGACAGCGAGGTCGGCGTCGGTACGACCGTGCGGTTGTATCTGCCCCCGGCGAGCGCACCTGCCCGCGGCAAGCCGAAACCTGCGGCCGCCCAATCCGGCTGAGGATCGCCAGTCCGACGTCGCTGCCGGCTGCCCACTGTAGCAGGGATCCCGATTTCGTGCGGCACCGGAAGCTGTAGCAGTGGGTGAACACCGGAATCATGTTTACGCTCGCGCCATCGTCGGACAGCGGGAGATAGATAATGTCATCGATTTGGATCTGCCCGTCCGGGTCCGCATAGGGGTCGCGGTAGCAGAAGGGCACCCCCTCCCGAACGACATACTCATAGCAGCTCAGGGTCTCCTCGAGAGAGCCGCCGAAGAAGGCCTCGGCGACCGACTTTCCTGTCGGATCGCTGCCGCGCTCTGCGACCTCCTGCGTCCCCACCAGGCGGTAGACGAAGCGCCGCGCATCCGCCGTGACATCGACCAGCACCAACATCGACAGGAGCTTCTTGATCTCCGCCGGCTCGATGTCCGCGCGCGCCGGCATGGTCCGGCTGCCGCGCTTTGTCAGCCAGTAGTCGTACATCGCCTGCACGTTCTTGTGGCAGGCGCCGATGCGCCCCCGGATCTCTTCGGGCGTGATGTCCTCGAACATGGTCGGCGCAGGTTCCAGCGAACCTCTTGTAAAGCCGGGCCTGGGTCAAAGCAGACCTGGCGATACCCATTCTAGCGCAGACGTTCTAACTATTGGCTACCGCGCGCGCGGTCCACTTCGCGCCGGCCATGTCCGGGCAGAGCTAGGACTCGCCCTGAAACCCGAAGGTCCAGTGAACCGACCCGGGTGTGCCCGCCGGTTGCCTGTCCGGTGATGCATACCCGCTCCACCGCTCTGGACTCTAGGCGGCGACGGGTCAAGCGCGGCGCCGAGGTCAACGCCACGCCGATGTCACCAATGCGAATTGTGTGATGTGGATCACACCGTGTCTTGAGGTCTGGTGCCCTTACTCGAGCGCACGCAGCTAGAATGCTGAATTCCTCGGACCCGACGAGAACGGCAAGCGCTGCGCGGCGACTTGCTGGTTTTGCCCGGCCTGCGCTCTGGGCGCCTCACGCCGCTCATTCGATGGAGGAACGTGCGATGTTGGGACACACTAGGACGATGAATCGGCGCCCTTCGGGGACGCCCGCGTTTGTGATCGGAAAGAACGCCCGTCGCCCGATTGACGTCGCGGTCGGCCGCCGTTTCCTGTTTCAATCGGTGTTCCATTCGGCATCGGCCGTAGTGCTGCTGCTGATCGCCCTCGTCATTCCGCTCAGCGAAGGGATCGCAGAACCCGCGGCAAGTCCGGAATACCTCGATCAGGGTTGGTCAGATGACGAGCGCGACTGGTTCTATTCCTTCAGCCAGGGCTCGCAGCTGCTGCCCTATTCCTGGTTCCGTGCCCTGGAGACGGCCACGAGCGACACGCTCTTCGCGGACGACGGACTGGCGCGCTTCGGATATTTGCCGCGCGAGCGGAGCGAATTCAATCCCGACGGCCTGCCGGTCGGCTTCACCATCGATATCGACCGGCACGGTGCGTGGATCGGCATGAACTGCGCGGCCTGCCATACCGGCCGCGTCGAGTATCGAGGAAAGACCCTGCAGATCGACGGCGCGCCGGGCAACGGCGATCTCTACGGCCTGCTGGACGACCTTAACAAGGCCATGCAGGCGACGCTCGCCGATCAAGACAAGCTCGGCCGCTTCCTCGACCACGTGCGCAACTCTTACCAAGGTCTCTCCGACGCGGAGATAACCGCTGAACTGCGGCGTCGCTCCGGGGACTTCAACAAGTTCGTGATACAGAGCACGCCCACGACAAGCTGGGGCCCGGCGCGCACCGATGCCTTTGGCATGATCTTCAATCGCGTGACGGGGATCGATCTCCATGTCGATGACAATTCACATCCGCCAAGCGCTCCGGTCAGCTATCCCTTCCTGTGGACCACCAACCAGCAGGATTTCGTCCAATGGGTCGGCTCCGTGCCAAACACGCGCGGCTTCGAGCGGCTCGGACGCAACGTCGGGCAGGCCCTCGGCGTCTTCGGCCAGATGCCCAACCTCTACAGCCGCGATCTCCTGGCGGATTCCGTGCGCTATGCCGGCAGCGCGCACATCCCGGAATTGCTGCTGGTCGACCGCTTCACCGGATCGCTGAAGCCACCCGTCTGGCCGGGCGAGACCGACGCGGCGCGCGTCGCGCGTGGCGAACTGCTTTATCAGCGATGCTCCAACTGCCACAAGGCTGCGACGGATACGACGAGCCTCGTCAAGACAACGCCGGTGCCGATCGCCGGCGGCCTGGACACGGATCCGTTGACGGCGCAACTCATCCTCGCGCGCACCGCCAAGACCGACGCGCTCGCCACCGGATTCGGGGCGGTCCTCTATAAACCGCAGGAACCAGCCGCCGACGTGTTGTCCAAAGTAGTGGCCTTGACGATCCTGCATCCGTCGAACTGGGACGTGGCCGCCGGCCCCACGAGAACCTTTCGCAGCTTCGCGATAGCGGCGGAAAAGCTGGCGCGAGATGGCAAGACCAAAGTCCGGGACGCGATCAAGGCAGTCGTTGACAATGTCCGCAACGGCAGACCGATCGGCATCTACCTCGCAGCCGCCAGCCCCGGCAGTGCGGCCGCGTCCTACAAGGCGGGACCGCTCAACGGCATCTGGGCGACGGCGCCCTATCTCCACAATGGCTCGGTCCCGACTTTGGCGGATTTGCTGCTGCCGGCCGCTCAAAGGCCGGCCAGCTTCGATGTCGGAAGCCGCAAGCTGGACGATCAGGAGGTGGGCTTCGAAAGCGCCGAAGGCAGCGGCGTTTTCAGGTTCGACACCAGCAAGCCCGGCAACGGAAACCGCGGCCATGAGGGCGCCGCCTACGGGACGACGCTCAGCCCCGAAGAACGCCTCGATCTGCTTGAATATCTGAAGACGTTGTAAGCCGCGGCGGGCGGGCGCCGCTACTCCGCCGCCGCCGCCCGACGCTTCGCTTTCGTCACGGCCGGCGCCTTGTGGAAGCGGCCGCCCTTCATGATGGCCGTGAGCCTGCCGGCATCCTGCAGGATGCGGATGTCGGCGAGGGGATCGCCGTCCACCAGCAGCAGGTCGGCCAGATGGCCTGGCGCGATGCAGCCGAGATCCTCCGGCCGCCCCATCAGCTGGCCGCCCAGCCGCGTAGCCGCCTGGATCGCCTGCATCGGGCTGAAGCCCAGAAGATTCACGAAATGCTCGAGGTCGCGCGCGTTGGTGCCCTGCGGGTTGCAGAACAGGCCGTAGTCGCCGCCGGGCAGCACGCGGATGCCACGCCTGCGCATCTCCGTGGCCCCCGCGACGAGCGAGGCGAATTCGCGTTCGTTGCGCGCCTGCGTCTTCGCGTCGAAGGTGACGCCGTAGCGATCGGCCTCGTGCGTGAGCGTGTACGGGAAGCCGATGGTGGGGGCGACGAACACACGCTCCTTCGCTGCCTCCAGCATGTCCATCGCCTCCGCGTCGCAGAAGGCCGCGTGATAGATCACGTCGACGCCCTGTCGCAGGCACATCTTGACCGAGCCGGCGCTGACCGCGTGGGCCGCCACGACCTTGCCGCGGGCGCGCGCCACCTGCACCACCGCCGCCAGTTCCTCGTCGGTGATGACCGTCGATTGGGAGCCGGCGCCCCATTCCTCGAAGCCGCGGTCGCCGGAGACGTTCACCTTGAACACGTCGACGCCCTCGCGCGCCGCCACCCGGCACGCTTTGCGGAAAGCGTCCGGCGAATCGCAGGTCACGGTGAACCGCACGTTCGGCGGCAGCGCCACCTCCATCGTATCGAGGTCGCCGAGATTGCCCGAGGGCGTCATCTCCTGGGTCGCCGCCATCAGCCGCGGGCCAGGCACGCGGCCGGCGTCGATCGCCCGCTTCAGCACGACGTCGAGCCGCGGCTTGGCGGCAGCGGCGCTGAAGCAGCTGGTGAAGCCCTGGTCCAGCAGCAGCTTGGCGTTCTCGATGCAGGCGATGACATGCTCCTCCACCGGGATGCGCGCGAACTCCTCCAGTTCCTTGTTGTTGGTGAAGCTCAGATGGGCGTGGGCCTCGATCAGCCCCGGCATGAGCGTGGCGCCGCCGCCGTCGACCGTCTGCGCGCCGGCGGCCGAGAGCCGCCCGGGCGCCGCCGCCACCGCCGCGATCCGCTCGCCCTCGACCAGCACGTCGGCCGCATAGGCCGCGTCCGCCAGCCCATCGATCACGCTGACATTGGTGAAGAGTATCCGTTCCATCGCCGCCTCCCCTGCGGATTGCCGCGGATTGACGCCCGAGCCTAGACCCCCGTGATTAATACGGCAATCGTGGCGCCCCGTTGAAAATCTGCGAGACGGCGGCCGATCGATCCGGTTTCGGCGACATGGTCGCGCGGTGAAACCGCCGGGTCCGCGGATTCGTTAACCATACATTTTCAATCGGGATTCACGAAAGAAGTTTAGAAACCCCATGCATGGTGCACGCTCTCGCCAGCATTACCCGGGATTACGGTTGGCAATTCGTCATCCTCGCGGGTGTCATCTGCTTGTTCGCCTGCTTTGCCGCCCTCAGACTGGCGGCGCGCGCGGCGCCATCGGCCCGCGAGGCGGAGCGCCTGCGCGCCGCCCTGTCCGAACTCGAGGAGGCCAAGCGCCTGCTCGAGGTGAAGACTGCAGACCTTACCGCCGCCCTCGAGGTTGCGGAGTCCGGCGACCGCGCCAAATCGCAATTCCTGGCGACCATGAGCCACGAGCTGCGCACCCAGCTCAATGCCATCATCGGATTTGCCGAGTTCCTCAACAGCAATCTCTGCGGTTCGCTCACCGCCAAGCAGCGCGGCTATGTCGGGGATATTCACCGAGCCGGCGGGCATCTGCTCGATCTCGTCAGCGACGTGCACGACCTGTCGCGGGTCGATGCCCGCCAGCTCGTGCTGGAGGATGACGTCGTGGACCTCGGGGATTTGATCGCCGGCGCCATCGCCGCAGCTTCACCGCGCGCCGCCGAGGTGGGCGTGGCGCTGCGCAGCGCGATCGCGGCCGGCCTGCCGCAAATTCGCGCCGATGCGCGGCGCCTGCGCCAGATCCTGGTCGACCTGCTTTCCAATGCCGTGAAATTCACGCCGAAGGGCGGCGCGATCACGGTATCCGCGGAATGGCGCGGCGCCGACCTCGCGCTGTTCGTGGCCGATACCGGTGTCGGCATGGCGCCCGAAAGCATTTCGATCGCGCTCGCGCGCTTCGGTCAGGCCGATAACCGGTCTGCCCGCCGCCTCGAGGGCACCGGCCTCAGCCTGCCGTTGGTCAAGCGCTTGGTCGAGCTCCATGGCGGCACGCTCGCGATCGACAGCACGCTCGGGCGCGGCACCACGGTCACGGTCCTGCTGCCGGCCGAACGCGCCATCAACCGCTCAGCCGCAGCCTGATATCGACGGGCCGGCCCGACGCATTCGCAAGGGCCAGCCCGCCGCCCGCCGCTATTCCTTCACCGCGTGCCAGACGTTGTTCTTGTTGTCGCCGGTGACGTCGCCGGGCTTCTTGTCGTTCGCAAACGTGTAGAGGGGCTTGCCGTCGTCGGCCCACTGCATCTTGCCGTCGTCGCGCTTGATGATCGTGAGGCCGCCGACCGGCTTGGCATCGCTGGTCGCGAGTACCGGCGGCCAATACTCGGCGCATTCGCCGCTGCAATTGGACTTGCCCATGGCGTCCTTGTCGTAAGTATAGAGCGTCATGCCCTTCGGATCGGCAAGCACCTTGCCGCTGGCCGCCTCGATCACCTGCAGCGGGCCGTAGTCCTCGGCGCGGGCGGCGCCGGCCGCGAGAACGGCCGCCGTCATCGCCGCGAGCGCCAATGCATTGCGGTATGTCATTTTGTCACCCC
>JBGPEQ010000056.1:0-12382 GCA_041482855.1 Dongiaceae bacterium
CACGCGCCCCTCCGTCGGCGCCGCGAAGCCGCCGATTATCGACAGGATCGTCGTCTTGCCACTACCCGATGGGCCCAGCAGGACTACGAATTCGCCGGCGGAAATGTCGAGATCGAGCGGCTCGACGGCCACCATCTCGGCATAGCGCTTGCACACCCCCGCAAGACTGACGATGGCCTCAGCCATGGCGGCGCCCCCGCGACAACAGCAGCACGGCAATCAACGCGACCAAGCCGATCGACGTCGCGAACACCAGCGTGCCGACGGCGTTCAGCTGCGGATTGAGGCCGGAATTCAGCAAATTCCACATGACCACCGGCAAAGTGACGTCGAACTTGCTGAGCAGGAAGGCGATGACGAACTCGTCCCACGACAGGGTGAAGGAAATGAAGAAGGCGGCCAGCAGCGTCGGCCATAGCATGGGAACGGTCACCAGCAGGAGCGCCTGCACATCGCTGGCGCCGAGATCGTGGGCGGCGCGCTCGATGTTCGCCTGATGCTCGCCCAACTGCGAGTAGACGATGGCGAAGCAGAGCGGCAGATTGATCACGACATGGCCGATGCCGACGGTGACGAGCGAGCGGTCGATGCCGAGCGCGCCGAACGTGCTGAGGAGGCCCAGCCCGATGATGATATATGGCACGGTGAGTGGCGCCATCAGGCCGAACTGGTACCGGCCGGCGTGACGCGGCCGGCCGCGCGCGAGGCCGTAGGCGGCGAGGAATCCGAGCGTGACCGCCGCGAATGACGACACGCCGCCCACCACGACGGAGTTGCCGAGCGCCTCCATCAATTTACGGTTGGCCAGCATCTTCTCGTACCAGCGCAGCGAGAAGCCGCGGAACGGCGGCACGGGGACCAGTCCGTCCTGAAACGAGTACTGCACGAGGATCGCCACCGGCAGGAAGATGAAGACGATCGCCAGGGTGAGATAGAAGATGACCGCGAGTTCACGAGGCTTCATGGCGCCCTCACACCCGCTCCATCTTCAGATGCCGGGCGAACAGCAGATAGGCCGCGCTCACGACCAGCATCAGGATCA
This sequence comes from Dongiaceae bacterium, assembly GCA_041482855.1. Lineage (GTDB taxonomy): Bacteria > Pseudomonadota > Alphaproteobacteria > Dongiales > Dongiaceae > JBGPEQ01. Next base: position 1,043 of record JBGPEQ010000056.1, read on the forward strand.
TGCTGAGTGCCGCCGCCATCGGGAAATCGGCCCGGCGCTCGATCTGCAGCATGATCGCCTGCGGCAGCAGCAGTTCGCGACCGCCGCCGAGGATCTGCGGCGTGATGTAGTCGCCGATCGCCAGCACGAAGGTCGTGAAGGCGCCGACGGCAACGCCCGGCAGGCTCAAAGGCAGGGTCACATGGAGGAACGCCTGCACCGGCGAGGCGCCGAGATCGGCCGCCGCCTTGCGATAGGATTCCTTGATCTGCACAAGGTTGGCGTAGATCGTCAGCGTCAGCAGCATGACGAAGAAATGGACGAAGCCGAGCACGGTGGCGCCGCGGCTGTTGCCGAACTCGATGGGCGCCTCGAGCAGCCCGGACGCCAGCAGGACCTGATTGATGACGCCATTTTTGGACAGCACCACCAACCAGCTGTAGGAGCGGATCACATAGGACGTCCAGAACGGCAGGATCAGCATGACCAGCAGCGCGCGCTGCCAGCGCGGCGGCGTTTGGTAGGCGAGAACATAGGCAAGCGGGTACGCCAACGGCACGCTCAGGACGGTCACGATCACCGTCACCTCGATGGAATTGAAGAGGGCGCCGAGGAAGGCGCCATCGCTGCGGGTGACGAAACCGGCGTAGTTGTCGAGCGTGAAGGCGCCGCTGCCATGCTCGGTGAAGCTGATCGCCAGCATTGCCGCCAGCGGGACGGCGAACAGCAGGACCGTCCACAACAACGCCGGCCAGAGCGCCCAGCGCGTCAAACCGCCAACACCGCCCGCTCTCACGCGACGCTCGCCGCCTGTCCGGCCCGCACCGCCGCCGCAACGCGCAGCATGGCGGCGATGCTCGTCTCGACGTCGGCGTCGGTGGTCGCCCAGGAAGAGACGCTGATGCGCATGGCCGCGCAGCCTTGCCACTCTGTGCCGGCGCAATAGCAGGTCCCATCGGCCTGCAATGCCTCGATCACGCGCCGCGTCGTCGCAGCGTCGCCGAACGATACCAGCACCTGGTTCAGCACGACCTCGTTCAGGATCTCGTAGCCGGCGGCGTGCAGCCCGGTTGCAAAGCGCTCGGCATGCCGGCAGCAGCGCTCTATCATCTCGGCGAGCCCGGCGCGGCCGAGCGATTTCAGTGCCGCCCACACTTCGACGCCGCGCGCGCGCCGCGACAGCTCCGGCGTGAAGTCGCTCGGCTTGCGCTCAGACGAGGTGGGGAGATAGGCGGCAGTGACCGCCATGGCCGCCTGCAAGGCGCGCGCATCGCGCACGAACGCCAATCCGCAATCGTAGGGCACGTTGAGCCACTTATGCGCATCGGTGGCCCAGGAATCGGCGTCGGCTATGCCCGCCACCAACGGCGCTCGCCGCGACGCGGCAGCGGCCCACAAGCCGAAGGCGCCATCGATATGCACCCAGGCGCCGGCGCCGCGCGCAAGCGCGCATAGCTCAGCCAGCGGATCCACGGCGCCGGTATTCACATTCCCGGCCTGCAGGCACAGGATGGCCGGAGATGTCAGCGCTGGCAAGCGGTCGACCCGCATGCGTCCCTGCCCGTCGTCGGGCACGCGCTGGACGCGGTTGCGGCCGAGCCCCAGCAGACCCAGCGCCTTGAGCACGCTGACATGCACCTCGTCGCCGACGACGACGGTGATCGGCGGCGCGCCGAACAGGCCATCGGCCTCGACGTCCCAGTTCGAACGCTTCAGCACCGCCTGGCGCGCTGCCGCGAGACAGGCGAAGTTGGCCATGGTCGCGCCCGTAACGAACCCGGCCCCGCAGTCCCTCGGTAGCCCGAGGGCCTCGAGCAGCCAGCGCAGAGCAACTTGTTCGAACGCGGCCACCCCCGGCGATGACTGCCAGCCGGCGGCGTTCTGGTCCCAGGCCGCGGCCAGCCAGTTCGCCGCCACCGTCGCCGGCAGCGAACCGCCGATGACCCAGCCGAAGAAGCGGCGGCCGGCCATCGCCATGGTGGCGGGCGAACCCAGGTCATCGAGCGTGGCAAGCACCGCCGCCGGATCGCTCGGCCCTTCCGGCAGCGGCTCGTCGAGTTGCGTAAGCGCGGCGACTGCCCGCTTCGAAGGCGCAACGGAGCGGTCGTCGAGCGTCTCCAGGTAGCGGATCGCCCGCTCGGCCGCCGCGCTCAATAACTCCCGCAAGGTTTCTCTCCGATGTCGCCGCTCACGCGTTCAGCATCTCCGTCCAGAGATCGGTGAGCGCCTTGTCGAGGGCGTCATCGACCTGGAGATAGTGGAACGACTTTGCCAGGAACGTCGGCTGCTCGTCCCAACGCAGGATCTTCTTCTGGGCGTCGTTGAGCGCCGCCGTCTTGTTCGATGGCATCGCCCAGTAGCAGGCCGAGGTGGCGAGCCGCGCCTGGCCGTCCGGACCGAGCACGTATTGCACGAACTTCTTGGCCAGCTCCGGCCGCGTGGAGTCCTTGAAGATGGCGAGCGACTGCATCCAGCGCACCCCGCCTTCGTCGGGCAGCACCCAATCCAATTCCGGTTTCTCGCCCATCAAACCCGCCACGGCATATTCGCCGCCGCCGACGATGACGTCGGCCGAGCCGCTGACGAGCGCGTTCTGCACGGTCGTGACGTCGCCGACCAGGGCCGACTGCTTCTTCATCGCCAGCAGCTTCTCCTTGATGGCCGGAATGTGCTCCTGCTTGAGCTCGCTCGGCTTGATGCCGATGCCGATCGCCACCATGGCGATGATCGGATTGTAGTAGTCGTAGATGGCGAGACGGCCGGCATACTTGCCGTTCCACATCACTTCCGACTTCCGCATGTCCGCGGGATCGACCTTGGTGTTGTTGTAGGAGAAGCAGTTGTAGCCGAACTTCTCGGTGACGCCATGGGCCTTGCCGGCGGGCTTGTTGAATTCAGGCGCCTGCACCTCCGGGAAGATGTCGGCCATCGGATAGTCGGCATCGACGAGTTCTGCCAGATAGCCCTTCGCGGCCAGGCGCGGAATGTCGACGGTGTCCAGCACCAGCACGTCCCAGTCGCCGGGTTTGGATTGCTCGAGCACGGCCAAGGCCTCGCCGGTGGCGCCGAACTCCTTGGTGTTGACCTTGATGCCGTTGGCCTCCTCGAAGGGAGTCAACAGATTGGGGTCGGAGTGGTCGCACCAGACGAGGGCGTTGATCTCGTCCGCAGCGCGGGCCCGGCGCGGCAGGCTGAGCGACCCGGTGGCAACGGCGGCAACGCCGCCGGCGAGCACGTGGCGGCGAGAATAGCGAGGATGGAACATTGGCGTCTCCCAGTTGGCAGAAAATCGATTGCGTTACGGCTTTTGTTGACAGTAAAAATGAATGAACTATAAATTTAGGTCAAGCTACAATTTTCTGGCGATCCATGACCGGACTGCGCGAACGACAGAAGGCCGGGCGGCGGCGCGACATTCTCGACGCCGCGGGGACCCTGTTCAAGCGCGACGGCTTCACGGCCGCCAGCATCGAACAGATCGCCGAGCGCGCAGAACTCTCCGCAGGGACAGTCTACAACTACTTCCCGTCCAAGGGCGATCTGTTGCTTGCCTTGGTTGCGCTCGACGGCCAGGAGGTGCGCGCCGCCGGTGCGGCCCTCGTGGCAGCGCCGCCCGCCGATCCGGCCAAGGCGGTCTGCCGCCTGCTCGAGATCTATGTCGACCATTCGCTCGTCCATCTCGACAAGCGCCTGTGGCGGCAGATGATGGCAAACGCCCTCTCTTTCGCCGACACGGCGCTCGGCGCCGGTTATCGCGAACTCGACCGCATGCTGGCCGAGCAGGTATCTGACCTATGCCGCGCGCTGCAGCGCGATCGCCGCATCCCCCGCCGCATCGACTGCGACGATGCCGGCCAGGTGCTGTTCGTCGTATGCAACTCGCTGTTCACGGAGTTCGTCGCCGACGATGCCTTGCCGCTCGCGCTGATGAAAGACCGCATGTTTCGGCACGTGCGCCTGGTGTTCGACGGGCTCCTCAACTGACCATGCGTGCCGCAGTAGAGAACACAGTCATGGAAGCATGCCGCTTTGATCACGTGCAACTGGCGATACCCGCGTCTCGTTCGTCGGGCTATGTGCGGGGCCGGGGATGGTGTATAGGAATTAATGGTCCGATGATTCGTTGGCAGCAGATCCCGTGACCCGCAACGCAGCATTCCTATGGATCGGTATCATCGCGGTGTCCGCGACGATGGCGGGCTGTGCGATGCAGCAGCATGAGGGCCAGGATGCCCCCAAGCCGCAGGCGCCGCCACAGCAGGCGGTCGCGATGCCGGCTGAATTGCAGACCGCCGTGCAGGATGCCGAAACGTGGGGCCACGCGCTTTACGACAGCTACATTGCGCCGAAGGTCGAGAACGATAAGGCCGTTGAGCGAGCCATCGAAACCGTCCATCAATCGCTCAAGGACCATTGCTCCGGCACCTATCGGGCAGTCGCGGTCATGCCGCCCAACGCCCCGAAGGACCGCATCGTCATCTACGACATCGGCGAGGTTCCGACTTCCCAGGGCATGCTGGTAGGCCGCCACTATCGCGTGGAGACGACGCCTGACGGTAAGGGAGTGCTGCTGGGCGAGCCCTCGACCACCGGTTGCGTCACCCTGCCGCAGGCCGCCGCTAGTGCCACGGCGCCGAGCGTCATCACGCATGACCTGTCGCCGGCGCCCAACGAGTACCACGTCTTCCTCAGCCTGATGTATGGCCGCAGCCTCGAAGTGGTGACCCAGGCCGGGCACTGGCTCGTCGAGCACGGCAAGATCAGCTATATCGGGCGCAGCTAACCACCACCTTCGCCGCTGCCGGTCACCACCTCCACCCCACAAGGTTGATCCATGGCCCCTCGTGTCGAGCCTGTTGTCGCCGATTCCCAAGTACCTGCCCGCGTCGATGTCGTGGTCATCGGCGGCGGCATCATCGGCGCCTCGACAGCATTCTTTCTGGCGCAAAAGGGCATCTCGGTCGCAATGTGCGAGAAGGGTCACATCGCGGGCGAGCAATCCAGCCGCAATTGGGGGTTCTGCCGCCAGCAGGGGCGCGATCCGCGCGAACTGCCTCTCATCGGTGAATCCCTGCGCATCTGGCGCACCATCGATCGCACCATCGAAGGCGATACCGGCTTCCGCCAAGCCGGGATCGTGTACCTCGCCGAAGACGAGAAGGCTGCCGCCGCCCACGAGAAATGGCTCGACTACGCCCGCCCCTATCAGCTGGACACGCGCAGGATCGCAGGTCCGGAACTTGCGGCGCTGCTGCCGGGCGCGGCGCGCCAATGGCCGAGCGCGCTCCATACCGCGAGCGACGGCCGCGCCGAGCCGCAAAAGGCGGCCCCCGCCATCGCCGTTGCGGTGCGGCGCCTGGGCGGCACGGTGCTGACCGATTGCGCCGTACGCGGCCTCGACACCGCCGCCGGCCGCATCGCCGGCGTGGTCACCGAGAAGGGCCGGATCGCCTGCGGGTCCGTGGTGCTTGCCGGCGGCGCCTGGTCGCGGCTGTTCTGCCGCAATCTCGGGATCACGCTGCCGCAACTGAAGGTGCGCGGCTCGGTGATGCGGACCTCCGCCGTCGCCAATGCACCGGAGGCCTCGCTGTGGGCGCCCGGTCTGGGCCTGCGCAAGCGCCTGGACGGCGGCTACAGCGTCGCCCACGGCAGCCTCACCGACGTCGACATCGGGCCGGACAATTTCCGCCTCCTGAAGGCGTTCTGGCCGGCCCTCCGGGGAGCACACACGGGACTGCGCCTGCGCTTCGGCAAGCGTTTCTTGGAGGAGATGGCTGAGCCGGCGCGCTGGCCGCTCGATCGCGAGAGCCCGTTCGAGCGCGTGCGCGTGCTCGATCCCGCGCCCTCGGCGGATCTGCTGGACGTAGCCGCCGCGCAGCTGCGCGCCGACTTCCCGGCATTCAAGGATGCCAGGATCGAAGAGCGCTGGGCCGGCTACATCGACGTGACGCCCGACGCCGTTCCAGTCATCTCGCCGGTCGAACAGCTGTCGGGTTTCTTCATCGCCACCGGCTTCTCCGGCCACGGCTTCGGTATCGGCCCCGGCGCCGGGCGACTGATGGCCGATCTCGTTTCGGGCGCGCCACCGATCGTCGATCCCGCGCCGTACCGTTTCGCCCGCTTCTCCGACGGTTCGAAAGTAGAGGTCATCGCCGGATTCTGATGGGCGTCACGGTCGCGGGTGCGCTTCGAAGAACGCCCACATGACCGCTGTGGCGTCGACGTCCTGGCTGGTGATGCGCGCGGGCATGTTGGAGCCCGGCCAGGAGTGGCCCTTGCCGTCGAGCGTGTAGAGATCGACCTCCCGGCCCGGCAGGCAGGCCCAGCGCTCGCCCGTGGCGTCGCCCTTCCGATATATGATTTCGCCCTGGCGCGCCATTCTGCAGCCGGAGCGCACTGCCCAGCCCATGGCGAACTCGCGCACGGGCATCAGCATGCCTCGGCCGTCATAGGGCAGCAGCCGATCGCTCGTGCCGTGAAAGAGGATGATCGGCGGGCGCAGCGGCCCGCCGCAGACTTTGAGATAGCCGCCTGACACGAAACCAAAGGCTGCGAATATGTCCGGCCGGTCGCAGGCCAGCCGCCAAGCCATCTGCGCCCCGTTGGAAATGCCCGTGGCGTAGATCCGCCGGCGGTCGATCGAAAGGTCCGTTGCAAGCTTTTCGATAATTGCCGTGGCGAAGACGATATCGGCATCCGACCGCCCCATGAACCGCCATTTCGCGTCCACGCCATCCGGGTAGACCGCGATGAACCCCTCGCGGTCAGCAAGCGCGGAGAACTGCGACACACGCTCCTCCTGCTCGGCATTTGAATTGTAGCCGTGAAAACTGAAGACGATCGGATAAGGCCCGACGCCCTTGGCCGGCAGATGGACGCGATAACTGCGCGTTTCGCCCGCGACCTGTAGCGTCTCGATACTCGTCCCCGCGGCCGCCGCGGCTCCCGCGCCACACAGACAAAGCGCGAAGGCGCACAGGAGCGACCCGACCAGACCACGCCTCATTCGCACCTCCTCGCAAAATCATATCCGTTACGACTCTGCACGACCGGAAGGCCGTCAATTCAAAGCAGTAAACCACGCATCCGACCCTTTGTTGCGTCCTCTCATTCTCGTCCCGCGATGCCAGCCGATTGATCCGACCCGCTAGCACCAGATAGTATTGCGCGCCCCATCGGAAAGCGCACCTCGCATATGCTGATCCTGCACGACGGCAATCCCCTCACCAACATTCGGAGGCCGTGGGTCAACTACGGCCTCATGGTGACGATGGCGGTCGTCTTCGGGTTGCAGCTGCTCGGGCTCGTGCACTGGCAGCAATTCGCCTTCATTCCGGTACAGCTGTGGCATCTCTGGCCCGGGCCCGGACCGCTCTACGGGATCGCCGGACTGTTCACCCACCAGTTCCTCCATGGTAGCCTGCTGCATATCGTTGCCAACGTCATCGCGCTGCGGGTCTTCGGCGACAACATCGAGGACGCCCTCGGCCACTGGCGCTATGCCGCGTTTTTCCTGATAAGCGGCGCCCTTGCGGCCATCGCACAAGGCATCGCCGCGCCCACGGCGCCGCTGATCGGCGCCAGCGGGGCGATCTCGGCGGTCATGGCGGGCTACCTCCTGCTCCACCCGCGCGCCCGCATCTTCGTGCTCGTCTTCAACGTCGCGCCGGTGCTGGCGCCGGCATCATTCGTCGTCGGCTTCAGCATTCTCGTCAACATCGCCATGGCCTACGACATCACTCTGCTCACGGGCGGGTCGCCAGGTGCGGAGGCCAGATCCATTGCGTGGTGGGCGCATATCGGCGGTTTCGCGGCGGGTTTGGCGCTCGTGCCGTTGCTCAAGGCGCGCGCGGTGCCGCTGTTCCAGCCGCCGCCAATGACGCAGGGCAGGAGCATGCGCTGGCTCGGCCGCCTCATCCCGTCGCTGGCCTGGCCCGGCGATCGCCCCTTCGGCGAGGACGCGGCCGCGGCGGTCGCGGCGGCCGAGCATCCGACGCGCGCGAAGGCACTCGTCTTCGCCAAGGCGCTGCTCTACATTCTGCTCACCCTCGTGCTGATGCGATTCCTCTCGTGAGGTTCGATCCACAATGACGCTACCCCGAATGAATATCCGCGCCTTCCAGCCCGGCGACGCGCTGGAGATCATGCGGCTCTTCCGCGACACCGTGCACAACGTGAACAGCCGCGACTACACGCCGGAGCAGATCGAGGCCTGGGCGCCGGCGCTCATGGACGAGCCGCGCTGGCACGAGCGACTGCGGGCGAACTTCACCTACGTGGCCGAAGGCGACGGTCAGATCGTCGGCTTCAGCGAACTGGAGCGCAGCGGCCGCATCGGGACGCTCTACGTCCATCACCGCTATCAGGCCCAGGGCATCGCTTCACGGCTGTTGAGCGAGATGGAGACGCGCGCCCGCGCCCTCGGCGCCAAGCGGCTCACGATCGAAGCCAGCCTCACCGCCTATGGTTTCTTCCAGCGCCGCGGCTTCAAGCTGGTACGCGCCCAGGACGTCGATCGGAATGGCGTCGGTCTGCGCAACTTCATCATGGAACGGGCGCTCTGACATGGCCCGCGTGACCGGCATCGGCGGGATCTTCTTCAAGTCGAAGGACCCGGAAGCGCTGAAGAAATGGTACCGCCGGCATCTCGGGATCGAGAGCAGGAAGACGGATGTCGGCGCCCGTTTCGACTGGCAGGAAAGCGCAGAGCCCCACCGTTCGGCCTACACGGTGTGGGCGCCATTCCGCCACGACACCCGCTACTTCGACCCCAGCAAGCAGCCCTTCATGATCAACTACCGCGTCGACGATCTCGACGCGCTGGTGGCCAGTCTCAAGGCGGCGGGCATCGCCGTCCATGACGATGCCGAGCCCGAGGCATACGGCCGCTTCGCCTGGCTGATGGACCCCGAGGGCAATCGCATCGAGCTGTGGGCGCCGGCGCAGGAGTCGCCGAAGGCGACAAAGCGCAGAGACGTCCGCTATCCACTCGAAGGCGGCTGCCTGTGCCGCGCCGTGCGGTTCCGGGTTGCCGCGCCGCCGGTCCGGAGCGGCTATTGCCATTGCCGCTTCTGCCAGCTCAACAGCGGGGCGCCGGTCGTCGCGTGGGCGGAGGTGGCGATCGACGCATTTGCCTACACCGGCGCTTCGCCCGGCGTGTTCCGCTCATCCTCCTGGGGCCAACGCGAATTCTGTCCGGCCTGCGGCAGCTACCTCGTCTACCGCGAGCAGCAGGCGCCCAAGACGGTCTCCATCAACACGGCCTCGCTCGACGACCCCTCGTTGTTTCCGCCGACCAATCACATCTTTGCGTCGCGCCGCATCCCCTGGTTCGAGACCGCCGACGATCTGCCACGCTACGACGAGGCGGCGCCGACGTGAAGCGCTGCCGCGGCCGCGTTCGCTGCAGCGACTCCCGTCAAATAGGCGCCGTGGCAGGTTGCATAAGCATCGATCGAGCAGGCCTCTCCCGCAAAGAACAGCTTGCCGTCGAGCGGCGCCGCCAGATCGGCGCGGCGATGGGCATGGCCTGGCCGCGCCGCCGAGTAACCGCCGCGAATGAAGGGATCGCTGGCCCACTTCGTCACTGCCGACTTGCCGATATGGCGGCGCACGTCGGCGCCGAACATCTGGACCAACTCGCCGATGCCGAAAGCGACCATCGCCTCCTCGCCTGCCGCCGCCAACTCGCGTGCGCAGGAGCCGCCCAGGAAGCCGATCACCAGCGGGCGTTTGAACGGGTGGAATTGGTATCCGCCCGTGTACGGCACGTCCGCGCGGGCAACGCCGAAGCTTCCCGGGCGCATGCCGAATGGATCACCCTCAACTCGAAAGATGATCTTTTCGGCATTACCCAAGGGGATATTGTGAATCGCCTCCTGTTTGGCGATCGGCAGCGCCGGGTCGAAGCGAATCGCTCCGCTGGCCAGCACGTTGGTCGGCACGGCGATGACCGCCGCGCGTGCCCGCACCGTTCCCTTCGTGGTCTCTACGGTGACGGCGCGGTCGCCCCAGGCGATGCGCGTCGCCGGCGTCGCCAGCGAAACCGGCAGCCCCTCGCCATAGCGCGCGACCAGCGCGCCATAGCCCTCGACAACAGGCCAATCGATATTGGTGTCGTTGGAATTGAAGATGTCGCGGGTCGACACCTGATCGCTGTCCACGCTCATGTACCAGGCGATGACCGCCTCGGCCAGCGGGCTCCACGCCCCGCCGTCGGCCGCCACCGCGCTTGCGGGAATATCGCGGCCGGAGGCGCCGACCGCGGCGATGTCTGCCAGCCTGGCCGCGACAACGCGATCCCAATTGGCCTCTTCGTCCTCGCCCAGCCAGCGGTCGCCGACGCGGCTCTGCCACACCTGCTTCTGTTCGACGACGGTGAAGCCGAGATCGGTCGCAATCGGTCGCCACGGATTTATGTCGCCCGAATGCAGCCAGGCGCAGCCGCGGTCGAACGGAACGCCGAACGTCTCGTTGTCGGTCCAGGCCCGGCCGCCGATGCGGTCGCGCGCTTCGATGCAGATCGCTGAAAGGCCGCGCTCGATCAGCGTCCGCGTCGCCGCAAGCCCGGCCGCGCCAGCGCCGATCACGGCGATGTCACAGCTTCTCATGGCGGACACAGGTAGCGCGTCGGCCGGGGCGTGACAATATTGGGTGGTGCTTGCAGGCCGAAGGGCCAGCGGGCAAAATGGTTGCCGCCCTCCGGCTTCTCTCCATCTTTCCAAGGTTGCAAAAGAGTATGGGAATACCTGTCGCCGGCACCATATCCCCATCCCGCCGCCGCTTCGTGCGCGGCATGGTTCCCGCTCTGATCGGAAGTCTCGCCATCACGCTGCCATGGTTGCTGCACGTGGCGATGCCCGCCAACTTCGACGCACTGCTCCGTCACCGAGCGAGTGCCGAGCGGGTCGGGCGTCGCTATCTCGCGCTGCTGCCGGCCGACGTGGATAGGTCGCTACTCCTCGCGATGAGCCCTGCTCTCAATTGTGCGCTGCGCGCTGTCCGGCATCAGCCGGAGGTCGCCGCGGGCTTGCTGCGACAGGGCATCAATGACGATTTTCGGCGCGCAGACACCATAATTGTCGACGGCTGGGTGCTGGCGGCCACCGAAGCGCGCTTCTGCGCCGTGGTCGCGCTCACCTGAACAGCGCGCCGCCCGATGTTTCTCGACCTTCGCCAGATGCCCGACGGCACGGCGCTCGATGCCGATCTCTGCATCGTCGGCGCCGGCGCCGCCGGGATCACCATCGCGCGCCAGTTCGTCGGCCGGCCGATCGCCGTTCTCGTCGTCGAAAGCGGCGGTCTCGAGCCCGACGAGGCGACGCAGGCGCTCTATCGGGGCGCCGTTGTCGGGCAGCCCTA
>JBGPEQ010000057.1:0-12292 GCA_041482855.1 Dongiaceae bacterium
ATGACGGCATCCACAGCATGATCGAGAACGCCATGCCGAGGAACTGCGCCCATTCCGGCAGCGACGTGTAGTGCAGGTGGTGCGGCCCGGCCCAGATGTAGAGGAAGATCAGCGACCAGAAGTGAATGATCGAGAGACGATAGGAATAAACCGGGCGCCCGGCGCGCTTCGGCACGAAGTAGTACATGATGCCGAGGAAGCCGGCGGTGAGGAAGAAGCCGACGGCGTTGTGGCCGTACCACCACTGCAGCATGGCATCCTGCACGCCCGCCAGCGCGGGATAGCTCTTGGCGCCGAGGAACGAGACCGGAAGCGCAATGCCATTGCCGATATGCAGCATGGCCACGGTGACGATGAAGGCCAGATAGAACCAATTGGCGACGTAGATGTGCGGCTCCTTCCGCCGCATCAGAGTCCCGACGAACACGACGAGGTACACGACCCAGACGATCGTGAGCCAGAGGTCGACGTACCATTCCGGCTCGGCGTACTCCTTCGATTGCGTGATGCCCATCACGTAGCCCGAGGCGGCCAATACGATGAACAGCTGGTAGCCCCAGAACAGGAAATCGGCGAGCGCCGCGCCGCCGAACAAGGTCGCGCGGGAGGTCCGCTGGACGACATAGAGGGAGGTGGCGAGCAGGGCATTGCCGCCGAACGCGAAGATGGCGGCCGAGGTGTGCACCGGCCGCAGCCGGCCGAAGGTCGTCCATTCGAGGCCGAGATTGAGAATGGGGAAGGCCAGCTGCAACGCGATCACGACGCCGACCAGGAATGCGACGATGCCCCAGAACGCGGCCGCCAGCGTGAACTTGCGGATGACTGCCTCGTTGTAGCCCGCGTGTTCGGCCTCGACGCCGGCCGACAGAGCAGTAGCCGTCATGGCGTGGCCCTTCCGATGATGCCGTGCTCGGTCGTTTCGAACTCTGGCCCCGGCGAGCGCGCGCTGCGGGCGCGGTCGCTCGCGTCAAAGCCCTGCTTCATCTGCGCGAAAACGTAGATGATTGCGAAGGCAGCGAGGCCCAGACCGAAAACATAGATGCCCCGGTCTTCGGCGTTGGCGGCGAGAAAGAGCCCGAAGACGCCGATGGCGCCGACGAGGCCGCAGGCGATCCATTTCAGAGTTCCATCCATGGGCGATCACCGTCGATGTTCGTCAGTTGCGGGGAATGATCACTGCGATTCCGGCGGCACGAGGCCGCGATAGGCGTGCCAGCTGGCATGCCCGATCAAGGGCAGGGCGATGGCCAGTCCGATATAAAAGGTCACCAGGCCGGCGGCCGTGAAGACGACGATCAGGGCGCCCCACCCGATCATGATGCGCCAGTTCTTGAGGACGGCGGCAAAACTGGTGAACATCGCGCTCAACACGCCGATGTCGCGATCGAGCAATGCCGGGATGGCAACCGCGGTCATGGCGAAAACGAATGCCGCGAGCACGCCACCGATGGCGATGCCGACGATCAGAAACGGAATGCCGTCGGTCGAGAACAGCAAGGTCGTGACGAGGTGCTCCCAGGACGGCGGAGCGGGCCCGAAGAACAGCGCGAAGATCAGGAAGGCCAGCCAAATCCAGGCGAGCAGAAACAGCATGAGCACCAGGCCCATGGTTGCGATCGGTCCGCGATGGGTCTTCCAGGCGGCGAGCGTGTCCCCGAGCGTCACGGACTGCCCTCGCTCCAGTCTGCGGCTGACCTCGTAGAGACCGACGGCGACGATGGGGCCGACCAGCATGAAACCGGCGGCGAGCGGCAACACCAGATAGAACAAGCCGAAGAGCCACAGTCCCAGGGTCAGCAGGAAACTGACCACGACGAAAACCGCGCCGTAGGTCAGGCTCACCATCGGCACCCGACTCAAGTCGCGCCAGCCGGCCGTGAGCCAAGCCCAAGGCTCGTCGACGCCGACACGCCGAACCGGTAGAACCAACGACCGAGATGCTCCCGAGATTTCGGTCATGACTGCCGTACGAGAAGACCATTCAACCAGGGCATCCCAAGGATACGAAAGAAATGTGCGCCGATGAAGTGAATACGGACGGCCGACCTGCGCCACCTTGATCTAAATCAAGTACGCGAATTCGTTGTTGCCGAGGCGTTCGCGAGGCGGAAGTTCCGGATTGCGAGCCTTCGACGCGCCGTTCTAATTTCGGTTTTCGAGTGGCTGGAGAAGGAAAGCGCCGATGGCTCGACAATCCGTCAACCGTATCAATATCGACCGCTTCCGCGTCCCCGCCGGCGGCAAGGGGTTTCGCCTGAAAGACGTCGATCCCGGCAGCAAGGACGGGCTGTCGGACCGCGGCCGAGCCGAAGCCGAGATGGCGGCCGACGTCGCGCGCATCGACGTCCTGCAGGAGACCATGTATGCGCAGGGCAAGCACGCGCTTCTCTGCGTCTTTCAGGCCGTCGACTGCGGCGGCAAGGATGGCACGATCCGCAAGGTGTTCGGCGCGGTCGATCCGATCGGCATCGTCTCGATCAGCTTCAAGACGCCGAGCGCGGTCGAGATGGCCCACGACTATCTGTGGCGCGCGCACAAGGCCGTGCCGCCGAGAGGCTATCTCGGCATCTTCAACCGCTCCCACTACGAGGACGTATTGATCGTCCGCGTCCACGGCCTGGCGCCGGCCGCGGCGGTCGAGCAGCGCTACGAGCAGATCAATGCCTTCGAAAAGCAGCTGAGCGAGAACGGCATCATCGTTCTCAAGTTCTACCTGCACATCTCCAAGGACGAGCAGAAGGAGCGCCTGCAGGAGCGCATCGACGACCCGAAGAAGCGCTGGAAGTTCAACCCAGGCGATCTCGAGGAGCGGGCCTGGTGGGACCACTACATGGAGGCCTACGAGATCGCGCTCCGGCGCTGCAGTACGCCATGGGCGCCCTGGTACGTGATTCCAGCCGATCGCAACTGGTATCGCAACGCCGTGGTGGCCCGCATCCTGCGGCGGACGCTGGAAGGGATGGACCTGAAGTACCCGAAGCCGGCCGGCGATTTCTCGAAGATTGTCGTGGAGTAGCGGCCGCGGTCATTTCCCTTCGCTCGCCACCTGCAGCCGGCGGAGTTGCTCGTAGTAGGCCTGGCGCAACCCAGGATCGAAGAGCGAGCGCACCTCGGCCGCTTGCAGCATCGGGCGGGCCGCTTTCAGGCTGTCCAGCACTGTGCTCAGCTGCTGGAAGGCGTGATCGTCGTCGCCGGCGAGGGCCGCGCTTTCGACCTGCCGCAAGGCGACGACGATACGGGCGATCCGGCCGCGCTCGCGCCGCAGGTCGGGGGCGAAGAACTGTTCCTGAAGCTCCCGCAGTTCGTGGTTGATGGTGTCCACAGCGACCGAGAGCAGCTCGTGCCGGCGATCGCGGATGAGCTGGTCGAGCGTGCCGGCGAAGGTCTCGATTTCGTCGAGGCTGACGGTGACTCCGATCGGCTGCTCCGGCCGTTCCGAGTCGCCGACGGCGCGCAGATAGGCGAGCAGGTCCGCCTTGTCCCGGTCCGTCAGGCCGAGTCCGAAATTGCGGTCGAAATGGGCGATCGCCTCTTCCACCGTGGCGTAGCGGCCGTCGTGGAAATAAGGCCTGCGGGACAGCAGGCCAAGCAGAGTCGGCGTCTTGAACAGGCCGCCGCTGCCGACATCGTGCTGCCGGTGATCGACGAAGGCGGCGCTCGGGATGTGGCAGCCGGCGCAGCTCTGCCCGTCCATCTGCGCGAACGGGCGCTGGAACAGCTGCGCGCCGCGACGTTCGGAATCGCTGGCGTCCGCGGCGAGTCGGCCGCCGGATTGCAGGCGCGGACTGGGAATGAACTCGATCTCCTGCATGTACGACACGAGCGCATCCAGGACGAGCGGGTCGGGTTCGGCGCCGGCGAATTCGGCGACGATCACGTTGCGGGTGAAGTCGCGCAGCGAGGCGATGCGCCCATCGCGGCCATAGGGGGCGAGGAAGCGTACGCCGCGCAGGCTGGGGATGCGCACGGGATTGAAGACATGGTCGTCGGCGACCGCGTGAAAGAAGCCGTTGCTGACATCGAAGGTGCCGGGCGGCCCCGACATGCCCGGGACGTACAGGCTGACGTTGGCGTGGCCGGCGGAATGACAGGTCTCGCAGCTGACGCCGGCGGGGCGGGCGGGCTCGCCGAAGATGTCGGGCGAGCTGAACAGCATGTTCCCGAGGGCCGTCATGAAGGACTGCTTCCCGCCATGGGCCTCGGAGGCGAAGATCTCGCGCGGCTCCGTGGCGCCGGCTTCGCCGAGATCGGTGCCGGCCGGGAGCAGGCTCTCCCGGCCAAAGACCTGCTGGGCATGAGCCGGCGCTCCGCCGGCGAGCAGCGCGCCGAGCACCGACGCGCCCGCCAAGATTGACGTGATCCAATGGCTCACGATGTTGCCCTCCCGTGTCCGCCGCCGGCTATTCCTCGAGCGAGGGCGGCTGGAGCGCGAGGGACGCTGCCGTCTGCATGATGTCGGCAGCCAGCTTCTCGCTGGCGACCTCCACTTTCTTGGAATCCAGTTTGGCGATCGAGTCGACCTTCAGCATGCCTTCGACCTCCTCGATGCCCTCGTGAATGCGGTCGGCGAGCTTGCCGTCGGCGCTAGCGACCGCCTCCCGGAACACTATTTCATAGAGCGTCTCGACGCCTTTGATGTTGTTGCGCATGTCGTTGAGCGAGGTGCCGCTGACGCGGGATTCGGCGCCGCTCGATTTCTCCTCGCCGACCTCGTAGGCCAGGCCGGCCAAGCCGTTGAGCAACGCTTGCGCCTCGAATGGCGTGGCCTCCAGCTTGGCGCCGAGGGCGTAGGCATCGGCCCGCAGCTGCTTGGCGATCGGCATTGCCGCTTCCGGATCAGCGCCGAACAGATGGGCCTCGACGGCGTGGAAGCCCTTATCGGCGTCGGGCCAGGAATCCATGGCGCCATCGGAGTCCGGGAACAGCTCGCCGACGAACGTTTCCGAACGCTCCCAGCCGACGCGGGCATCGATCCAGGTCTGCCGGGCGCCGTCGAAATCCTTTGCCGCCAGCTGTTCGACCAGCTTGTCGACGCCAGCGATCACGGACCTCAGATCCTGCAAGCCGACCTGGCGATAGGCCTGGATCTTGTCGCTGAGGTCGGCGGCCTTCGCGCCCTGGCCCGCCATGCCTGCCCCGAAAATGATGGCGACTGCCGCGGTTGCCGCGCGAAGGAACTGACGAAATGACATGTTTTTTCGCTCCTGCTGCTCAAGTCACGTTTGTTGGGTCTGATCGAGAGGCGGCGAAGGTAGCAGGGCATAAATGAGAATGCAAATCATTCTCAATCGCATTGAACCGCCTGCTTTCGCGGTGGGCAGGGCGGCTTGAACAGGTCTTGAAACGGCTGCAGGGGACGACCGGCGGTCGCCCCCTGCAGAACTACTGACGCGAAGCCCGTCGGGGTCGCGCCGCCGGTACTTACTGGATCGAGGTGTCCTCGAGCATGAACCGGCCGGTCGGGTTCTGGTAGAACTTCTGCACGGTCTTGCGCGAGGCGTTGCGGAACGGGCTGTAGTAGAGATCGATCCAGTGCACGTCGTCGGCGGCGATCTGCTGGATCTGCGCATAGATCTCCTTGCGCTTGTCGGCATTCATCTCGTGCCGGCCGTCCTCGACCAGCTTCGTCACCTTCGCGTTTTTGTAGTTGCTGTAGTAGGAGCGGTTGTCGTCGATGCCGTAGACCGAGAACGTGACCTTCTCGTCGGGATCGATGATGTCGTTGGTCCAGTAGGTCGTGCTGAGGTCGTAGGCGCCGTCGATCATGCTCTGGAACTGCTGGCCCTGCTCCTGCTTCTCGATGTTGACGGTGACGCCGACCTTGCCGAGCTGGTCCTTTACGAGGACGGCCGTCTGGTCGTTGATGCTGTCGCCGGCGGGGATCAGCAGCTTCAAGGCAAGGTCCTTGACGCCGGCGTCGGCCAGCAGCTTGGTCGCCGCCGCCGGGTCATAGCCGCACACCTTGTTGCCGGCGCTGTAGAAGAGCGCGCCGCCCGGAATGAACGAGTTGGCGGCCTGACCGTGGCCGAACAGCACGGTCTTGACCACGGCGTCGCGGTCGATGGCCGCGCATACCGCCTGGCGCACGCGCACATCGTCGAGCGGCTTGTGGGCGTGGTTGATGAGCAGGTTGTCCTCGCGGCTCGAGGGATCCAGATGAATGTCGACGTTCGGATCCTTGGCGAGCGTGTCGATCTGGTTGAAGGGGATGAAGACGGCCGCCTCCAGCTCGCCGCCCTGCAGCTTCAGCACGCGCGTGTTGTCGTTGGGAATGTTGAGCCAGTCGACGCCGTCGAGCTTGACGCGGCTGGCCTCCCAATAGTTCGGGTTGCGCACCAGGCTGATGGTGTCGCCGCGCTTCCACTCCTTCAGCATGAAGGCGCCGGCGCCGACCGGATTGGAGCCGAAATCGGCGCCCCGCTCCGTCACCGCCTTCTGCGGCACGACGGAGGCCGAAAACATCGCCAGCGTCGACAGGAACGGCGCCGACGGCTCGTTCAGCGTGATGACCACGGTCTTGGCATCGGGCGTGTCGACCGACTTCACGACCTTGTACATGCTGCCCATCACCGAGTCCTTCTGGTCGCGCAGGCGTTCCAGGCTGAACTTGACGTCCTGCGGGGCGATCGCCGTGCCGTCGCTGAATTTCAGGCCGTCGCGCAGCGTGAAGGTGTAGGTCAGCGCATCGTCGGAGATCGTCCATTTCTCCGCCAGGTCCGGATCGAGGCCGCTGCCGTCATAGGTGACGCGCACCAGGCCGGCGTTCATGTTGTCCATCACCCAGATGTCGACGTTCTGGATGGTCAGGATCGGGTCGAGCGTGGTGCTGTCCTGCTCGCGCCCGATCCGCAGCGTGCCATCGGCGAAGGCGGTCGCCGACCACCCGAGCAGGGCGGCGGCGACAAAGGCGCTGACGGCTGTTGCTTGAATTCTCGAAGTGATGCGCATCGGATGTTTCTCCCTGGTCGGTTTGGTCTTGATCTTGGTGACACGTAGTTTCCGGTGGTAACGGCGAGTTTGCAACGGCCCTTAGGCGGCGGTGGCCGAGGGATAGAGATGGCACCAGACGTCGCGGCCTTCGATCGCACGTCGGCTCGGCGCCTCACCCTGTCGGCATGCCGGCATCGCCTGAGCGCAGCGCGGATGAAAGGCACATCCGGAGGGAATGTTGCGCGGATTGGGCGGCTCGCCGCCGAGTTGGGCCGCCGGCAACCGCGCCGCCGGGTCCATGCGCGGGATGGCGTCGATGAGGGCCCGCGTATACGGATGCTTGGGGTTGCGGAACACCTCGTCGGTCGGCCCCTCCTCGACGATGCGGCCGAGATACATGACGGCGACCCGCCGGCACAGATAACGCACGACGCCGAGATCGTGGGAGATGAACAGCAGCGTCAGCCCCATGTCACGCTGCAGCCGCGTGAACAGATTGAGGATCTGCGCCTGGATCGAGACGTCGAGGGCGGAGACCGGCTCGTCCGCGATGATGAGTTCCGCCCCCATCGCCAGCGCCCGCGCGATGCCGACGCGCTGGCACTGGCCGCCGGACAGGCCGCCGGCGCGGCGCCCCGCCAATTCCATCGGCAGGCCGACGCGCGCCATCAGCTCTTGGACGCGCGCCTCCACCTGGCGCGGCGGACAGAGGCGGTGCACGCGAAAGACCTCGCCCAGCGTTGCCGCGACCGTGCGCCGCGGATTGAGCGAGGCGTAGGGATCCTGGAACACGATCTGCGCACGCCGGCGAAAGCGCAGCAGCTCTGCCGGCGGCAACTTCAGGACGTCCTCGCCGTCGAACTGCACGGCACCGGCGTTGGACTCCGTGAGGCGCAGGATCGCCCGGCCGAGGGTGCTCTTGCCGCAGCCGCTTTCGCCGACGAGGCCGAGCGTGTCGCCGCGCCCGAGACTGAGGCTGACGCCGTTCACGGCGCGCACGAAACGGCGCGGCCGCCGGGCCAGGATGTCCGTCAGGCGCGCGGCTGTCCGATAGTGGACATGCAGATCCGAGACCTCCAGAAGCGCGCTCATGCGGCGGCCGTCGCCTCGCGCCAGCGGATGCAGGCGGTCGTGTGGGTCGGGTCGATGGCCAGCGGTCGCAGGTCGCCCGTGCGGCAGACCGCCTCGGCGTGCGGGCAGCGCGGATGGAAGCGGCAGCCGGCGGGAAGCGCGCTCAGAGCAGGCAGCTGGCCCTCGATCGATCGCAGCTCCTGGCCGCGGGCGCCGTCGCCCGGCCGCGACGCGATGAGGCCGGCTGTGTAGGGATGGCGCGGATGCCGCAGCAGCTCCGCCTTCGTCGCCTGCTCCATGATGCGGCCCGCATACATGACGGCGACGCGATCGCAGGTCGAGGCGATGACGCCGAGATCGTGGCTGACGAGGATGATCGCGAGGCCCGAATCATCGCGCAGCTCCAGCAGCAGCCGGAGGATCTGCGCCTGGACGGTCACGTCGAGGGCCGTCGTCGGCTCGTCGGCGCTGAGGAGCTGCGGCCGGCAGGCGATGGCGCCGGCGATCATGGCGCGCTGGCGCATGCCGCCGCTGAACTGATGGGGGTAGGCGTCGATGTTGTGGGCGGGATCGGGGATGCCGACCTGGCGGAGCAGCTCGATGGCGCGCAGCCGCGCATCGCGGCTCGAGAGGCCCTCATGGTAGATGAGCGGCTCGGCGACCTGGCGGCCCACGGTCATCAGCGGATCGAGATGGGTCGATGGATTTTGGAAGATCATGGCCAGGCGGCTGCCGCGCAGCCGGCGCAGTTGGGCCTCGCTTTCGTGCAGCAGATCGCGGCCTTCGAACAGCACCTCGCCGCCGGCGATGCGGGCGCGTTCGCTCGGCAGCAGCCGCAGCATCGACCGGCAGGCCACCGTCTTGCCGGAGCCGCTCTCGCCGACGAGTCCGAGCACCTCGCCTTCGGCGAGTTCGAACGACACGCCGTCCACGGCCCGCAGCCGGCCGCCCGGTGTCACGAACTCGACCGACAGGTCGTTGACCGCGAGAAGCGTCATCCGTCAGTCCCGCAGGCCGAAATGCTCGGCGACGCCGTCGGCGAGCAGGCTGAAGCCGGTGGCGAGCAGCACGATCGCGAGGCCGGGGAAGACGGTCATCCACCAGGCGGTGGCGATGAAGTTCTGGCCTTCGGCGATCATCAGCCCCCATTCCGCCGTCGGCGGCTGGATGCCGAGCCCGAGATAGCTGAGGGAGGCGCCGAGCACGACGTCGATCACCGCGTCGGACATGGAGAACACCAGGGCCGGCATGATCGCGTTCGGCAGGATGTGGTGGAGCACGATGCGGCTGTGGCTGAAGCCCAGGCTGTGGGCGGCGAGCACGAAATCGGCACTCTTCAGCACGAGGAAACGCGAGCGCACCAGACGCGCGTATGACACCCAGCCGACGAGCGCGAGGGCGATGTAGAAGCTGGCCAGACCGGGGCCGAGGGTGGCGACGATGGCGATGATCAAGACGAGAAAGGGAAACGACACGGTCACGTCGAGCAGCCGCATCAGCAGCATGTCGACAATGCCGCCGAAATAGCCGGCGATCGCGCCGATCATGGTGCCGATGATGAGCGGAAAGAGGACGCCGAAGACGCCCATCTGCAGATCGAGGCGCGTGCCCCAGATGATGCGGGCAAGAATGTCGCGGCCGAAATTGTCGGTGCCCAGCAGATGCGCGCCGCCCGGCGGCAGCAGCGTGGCCGCCAGGTTCTGCTCGATCGGATCGAACGGCGCCAGCCAGGGCGCGGTGAGGGCGACGAGGAGCCAGAACAGGCTGAGCCCGGCACCCGCATAGGCGAGGCGCGGAGGCGAACCGAGGCGCTGATGCAGGGCGAGGACCGCGGCCGTCATGGTTCGATCCGCGGGTCGAGGGCGACGGTCGCGATATCCACGAGGAAGTTGGTCAGCACGACGCCGATGGCGAGGATCAAGGTGACGGACTGCACGACCAGATAGTCGCGGGCGAAGATCGACGAAACCAGCAGGCCGCCGAGGCCGGGGATCGAGAACACGTTCTCGACCACCACCGTCCCGCCGATCAGCCAGCCGACGTTCACGCCGAGCAGGTTTACGGTCGGAATCAGCGAGTTGCGGAAAATGTGGTGAAAGAAGATGACGTGGCGCGGCAGGCCCTTGGCCCTGGCGGCGCTGACATAGTCGGCCGTGCTTTCGGCGATCAGGCTGGCGCGCAGGTTGCGCGTCAGCACGGGCGCCATCGAGGCCGCGACCGTCAGGGCCGGCAGGAACAGATGATGCAGATGCTGTCCGAAGCCGTTGCCATAGCCGGAGGTGGGGAACCAGCCGAGGCCGAGGCTGAGCACCATGATGAAGATGATGCCGAGCCAGAAGTTGGGCAGGCCGAGCCCGACGGTCGAGAACAGCCGCACCGCTTGGTCCGGGAGCCGGCCGCGGCGGGCCGCCGCCACCGACCCCAGCGCGACCGCAAGCAGCACCGACAGGATCACGGCATAGGCCAGCAGGAACAGGGTCGGCACGATGCGCCCGACCACCACCGCGAGTACCGGCGCCTTGTAGATGATCGAGCGCCCCAACTCGCCCCGCAGCAGGTTCTTGATGAAATAGCCGTACTGGACGACCACCGGCTGGTCGAGGCCGTACTGGGCGCGGATCGCGGCCGCCGTCTCCGCCGTCCCGCGCGCGCCCAGCAGCAGGCGCACGGGATCGCCGGGGATGGCGTGGACGAGCACGAACGTGACGATGCTGATGCCGACCAGCACAGGCAACAGCTGGAGCGGGCGATGAAGAACGAAGGCGAAGCGATGCATGACGACGGTCCGGTTCAACCTGAGGTTTTTTCGTACAATCGGTCCAGTGTCTCGCCATAGCACTCGCGGATCTTGTGGCGGCGGATCTTGAGCGAGGGCGTCAGCATGGCATTGTCCGTAGTGAAGGGCTCGGCCGTGATCGCGAAGCGGCGGATGCGCTCGATCGGCGACAGCTTGGCGTTGACGCGGTTGACGACGGCGCTAAGGACGCGGTGCAATTCGGGATCCGTGGCCAGCGTGGACTGCGCATTCGGCCTGCCGACCCGGCGCGCCCAGTCCTTGATGAAATCGGCGTCGGGAATCAGCAGGGCGACCAGATGGGGCCGCCGGTCGCCATGCACCATGGCCTGGGCGATCTCCGGCTCGAGGCAGAGGAAGCCCTCGACGCGCGCCGGCGAGACGTTGTCGCCGCCGGAGAATACGATGATGTCTTTCTTGCGGTCGGTGATCTCGAGATAGCCGTCGCCGTCGATGACGCCGATGTCGCCGGTGTGCAGCCAGCCGTCGCGGAGGGCGGCGGCGGTCGCTTCGGGATCGCGCCAATAGCCCGGCATCACCGCCTCGCCGCGCACGAGGATCTCGCCGTCATCGGCGATCCTCACCTCGACGCCCCTGAGCGGCGGACCGACGGCGTGCAGCTTAACCTTGTGGGGCGGGTTGACGCTGACGATCGGCGAGGTCTCGGTCTGGCCATAGCCCTGCAGCAGCCGCACGCCGAGGGCCGTGAAGAAGAGGCCGATCTCGACATTGAGCGCGGCGCCGCCGGAGATCAGGGCCTTGAGGCGCCCGCCGAATCGCTGCCGCACCTTGTCGCGGACCAGCTTGTCGACCAGCCGGTCGAGCAGCCGTTCCCGCAACGACAAGCTGCGCGGCTGCTCATAGCGCTTGCGGCCGAGCGCCAGAGCGCTATCGAACAAGCGGCGGCGCAATCCCGTAGTCCTATCGACCGAGCGCATGATGCGCTGATGCATCACCTCGTAGAGGCGGGGCACGGCCAGCATCAGCGTCGGGCGCACCGTCGCCATGTCGTCGATCAGCTTGTCGACATGCTCGGCATAGTAGATCTGCGCGCCAAGCGAGACCGGCAGGAACTGTCCCGCCGTGTGTTCGTAGGAATGGGAGAGCGGCAGGAAGGAGAGGAACACCTCGTCGCCGAGTCCGAAATCGCGCAGCAGGTGATAACAGCCCATGAGGTTGCAGAGGATGGAGCCGTGGGTGAGGACGACGCCACGGGGCACGCCGCCGGTGCCGGAGGTGTAGATGATGCAGCAGGGATCGCCGCGCTGCAGGCGCTCGACGCGCTCGCGCACCTCGCTCTCCGGCCGCTTGGCGCCCTGGGCCAGGAGCTGGCCCCAGCCGAAGACGCGCACCGGCGGCTCCTGCGCGAGGTCGAGCGGCTCCATGCTGATGATGAAGCGCAGCTCCGGGCTTTCGAGCGCCGCCGGCAGAACACGCCGGGCCATCGCCTTGCCTGAGATGATCGCACCTCTGGCCCCGCTGTTGGTGAGCACATGG
>JBGPEQ010000058.1:0-12280 GCA_041482855.1 Dongiaceae bacterium
ACCATGACATACGCCGATCGCACGACCGCCGCGTCATCGACGGCTCGGTCCGGGAAGAGTGCGCACTCAAGACCGAAGACCGGCAACAACACCGCCACCAAGACGATCAACCTGGCTCTCCAGGGCGGTGGCGCCCACGGCGCTTTCACCTGGGGCGTGCTCGACCGCCTGCTCGAAGACGAGCGCATCGCCTTCGAGGGCGTCAGCGCGACCAGCGCCGGCGCGATGAACGCGGTGGTCCTGGCTTACGGCCTGACCGAGGGCGGCCGGGAAGGCGCGCGGAAGGCGCTCGCCGGTTTCTTGCGGCGGGTGAGCCACGCTGCCGCCACGGGTCCGCTGCAGCCCTCATGGCTGGACCGGCTCACGGGCAATCGCTCGCTGGAATATTCGCCCGCCTTCATCATGTTCGACCTGATGTCGCGCGTGCTTTCGCCCTATCAGCTCAACCCGATGAACCACAATCCGCTCTATGACGTGCTGGTCAAGTCGGTGGACTTCGATCGCCTTCGCAGCAGCGCCTGTCCGATCAAGCTCTATCTGTCGGCGACGAATGTTCGCACCGGCAAGATCAAGGTGTTCGAGAACGACGTCATCTGTCCCCAGCGCGTGCTGGCCTCCGGCTGCCTGCCCTTCATGTCCCAGGCCGTGGAGATCGACGGCGAGCACTATTGGGACGGCGGCTATATGGGCAACCCCGCCATCTATCCGCTCATCTACAACAGCGAGAGCCGCGACGTGCTGATCATCCACATCAATCCGCGCGAACGCCAGGAAGTGCCGAAGACCGCCACCGAGATCATGAACCGGGTCAACGAGATCAGCTTCAATTCTTCGCTGATGCGGGAAATGCGCGCCATCAGCTTCGTGACCAAGCTGGTCGACGACAGTCCGGCCGAGTTCAAGACGCTCAAGCGCATGCTCGTGCACAGCATAGCCGCCGACGAGATCATGTCCGAGCTCGGCGTGGCCAGCAAACTCAACGGCGACTGGGACTTCCTGACCTACCTGCGCGACCAGGGCCGGGACCACGCCGACAAGTGGCTCGCCCTGAACTTCGATCGCCTGGGCGCCGAGTCCACCATCGACATCCGCAAGGAATATCTCTGACAACCCCCTCGAATCCGGAGACGCATCATGAGCAACATCACCTGGTCGCCGTCATTGCCGTCCGGCGGTATCGCCGAACTTCCCGCCCGCGCCTTCGCCTTGCTGGAGCGCATTCCCGTCGCCATTCCGCAGCTGCTGTTCCGCTCGGGCATGGGGCTGGTGTTCTGGCGCTCGGCGCAGAGCAAGCTCGCCAGCTGGGACACCACCATTCTGCTGTTCCAGGAAGAGTACAAGGTGCCGCTGCTGCCGCCGGAGATCGCCGCCTATCTGGCGACGACGGTGGAACTGACGACCCCGATTCTGCTGGTCCTCGGCCTGGCCACCCGCCTCGGCGCCGCCGCCATGCTCGGCATGGCGCTGGTGATCCAGCTGCTGGTCTACCCGCAGAACTACCCGGACCATCTGCTGTGGGCCGGCCCGCTGCTCTATCTCATCCTGCGCGGCCCCGGCGTCCTCTCGCTCGACCACCTGATCCGCAAGCGTTTCCTGCGGAAGGACTGATGCGCACCGCATCATGCACAACGGCAATGGAATTCATGGCCAAACGATATTTCCGCATTCGGTCCATCGCCGCCATCTTTCGAAACACGACAAGCGTTCAACCCCGAACTCTCAGGAGATCATCATGAAGACCACCTTGATCATGTCGGCCATGGCGGCCGCAGTTTCCATCGCGGCGGCCGGCGCCGCTTTCGCCGGCCCGGCCGCCGTGCCTGGCTTCGACCACGAGAAGTGCTACGGCATCGCCAAGGCCGCCAAGAACGACTGCCAGACGGCGACCCATTCCTGCGCCGGCACGGCCACCAAGGACGCCCAGGGTGACTCCTGGATCTATGTGCCCGCCGGCACTTGCGACAAGATCGCCGGCGGCAGCGCGCAGCCGAAGGCCTAGTCCGCTATCGCGCTCGAAGGACGGCGGCGAGTCACGCTGCCGTCCTCGACCGCGGCTTCAGATAAGCGGCCGTTTGGCGGCCCAGGGCCGCGCCGTCTCCAACGCCTTTCCAATGGTCAAAACAGTGTCATCGCGCCAGCGGCGGCCGACGATCTGCAGCCCGATAGGAAGGCCGTCCTTGCTCCAGCCCGCCGGCACCGACAGCGCCGGACAAGGCGCCAGCAGGTTGAACTGGCCGGTCATGTCGAGGCCGTAGTAGCGGCCGTCCTCGCGCATCGCGTAGTAGCCCTCGTCGCGCTCGCCGACCCGCGGCGCCGGCACGCGCATGGTCGGGCAGAGGAAGGCGTCGTATTTCTGCAGGATCGGATAGAAGCTGCGCCACTGCTCCGTGCGCTCGATCTCCAGCCGCTTGTAGTCGCGCGCCGGCATCTTGTTGCCGGCCTCGATCAGGGCGACCACATGCGGATCCATCTTGTCGCGGTATTGCTCGAGGACATGGCCGAAATAGGCGGCCATGAAGACCTGCCACACCTCGACCCAGGCATCGGCGATGCGCCGCGTCCACGGCAGCGCCACCTCTTCGACCATGGCGCCGGCCGCGGTCAGCGCGCGCGCCGCCTCGCGCACCGCCGCCTCCACCTCGGGATCGACGACGTAGCAGCCGAGGTCGATATTGAGGGCGAAGCGCATGCCCTTGACGGCGCCGGGCTGCGGGCCGTCGAGCGCCAGCTTCGTGCCGATGGACTGGATGTCGCGCTCGTCCGGCCCCTGCGCGGCGTTCAGGAACAGCCGCGCATCGTCGATGGTGCGGGCGAGCGGTCCGAAATGGGAGATGTTGTCGAACACGCTCGGCAGCAGGTCGAGCGGAATGCGGCCGAGACTGGGCTTCAAGCCCACGATGCCGCACCAGGCGGCTGGAATGCGCACCGAGCCGCCCATGTCGGTGCCTTCCGCCAGCGGCACGCAGCCGCTTGCCACCGCCGCCCCCGAGCCGCCGGAGGAGCCGCCGGGCGTGCGCTCGGGGTTCCAGGGATTGCGCGTGATGCCCCAAAGCGGACTCTCCGTGAAGCTCGAATAGGCGAACTCCGGCGTCGTCGTCTTGCCGACCATGATGGCGCCGGCGCCCGTGAGCTTCTCGACGATGGCGGCGTCGTAGTCGGGCACCCAATGCTCGTGGCTGTAGCTGCCGAGGGTGGTGCGCTTGCCCTTGGTCGGCGTCAGGTCCTTGATCGCGATGGGCACGCCGTGCAGCGGCCCCAGCGGCTTGCCGGCCGTCACCGCCGCCTCGGCCGCGCGCGCCTTCTGCAGCGCCTCCTCCGGATAGACGAAGCAGAAGCAGTTGAGCCTAGGATTCACTTCATCGATGCGGGCGAGGCTGTTCTGTACGACTTCGACCGGCGAATTCTCCCTGGCGCGAATGCGGCGCGCCAGCTCGGTCGCGGCAGTGTAGCAAAGCTCGAGATCAGCCATGGGCATTCCCCGTCATTGATCCGATTTGCACCATAGCATTCGCGGCGCATTGCGCCAGCCGACCCGCGCAACATTCAACTGAGTACGCTGAGACCAGTGGCGACGACCCTCGGCCCGACGGGATTGAGCGACGAAAATCGCTGCTCCCGGGATCGTCTTATGGCATACTCCGCCCTGTCGAACTTGGTTCAGGCAATCGAGATGGGGGAATGCGAACCATGATCACTCAGTCCATGGCATCCCGCCGGCGTTTCCTGCAGCGGACATCGACGCTCTTGGCCATCGGCGTGCTCGTCGCGGGAACGCCGATTGGCGCGCTGCCGGCGCTGGCCGACGATGCGATTCAGAGTCAGGACACCAACATCGGCGGAATCGTCGCCGAGATCGTTCAGTGCAAGCGCAAGGAAGGCGTCCTCACGATCAAGATGCGATTGCGAAACACCGGCGACAAGAAGACCGGAGTCAGCATCACCGACGGCGGCGCGGCCTATGACAAGTACTACCTGACGGCCGGCGACAAGAAGTACTTCATCCTGCGCGATACCGAGAACGTCCCTCTGGCGACACAGGACAATGGAGCCTACGTCAATCCCGATATCGAGAAGGGCGCCACCTTCACCTGGTGGGCGAAGTATCCGGCGCCGCCCGCCGACGTCAAAAGCATAACCTTCTACACGGGCATCTCCGCGCCGTTCGAGGACCTCCCGATCACCGACTGACGGAGGCCGCCATGGCGCAGAAACGATCGGCGGTTCGCGCACCGATTCGGGCATGGTGCCGCCGCGGCTCGGCGGTTGGCGTCGTTCTCGTCGCGCTGCTCGGCGGCCTGCCGGTCGCGCGGTCGCAGGACGATGCGTCCGAGACGACAGCCGTCGGCACCGGCAAGGTCCTCGACCTGACTCCGAAGATCGTGGACCTCACGCCGAAGGTGCTGGACATCGTCGGCGTGGCGCGTGGGGTCGAGGGCACGCTCGTCGACCTCGGGGCCAAAGTCACGGAGACCGAGATCAAGATCGCGCTCTCCGGCGACATCCTGTTCGATTTCGACAAGGACACGCTGCGCCCCGACGCCTTCCCGATGCTGCAGAAAGTCGCGGACATCATCGCCGGCTATCCCGGCGCGCCCGTGCTGATCGAGGGCTACACCGACAGCAAGGGCAAGGACAGCTACAATCTCAAGCTGTCGGACCGGCGCGCCGCCTCGGTCAAGAAGTGGCTGGTCGAAAAGGCCGGCGCCGATGCCGGCCACATCAAGACCAAGGGCTGGGGCGAGGCCAAGCCGGTGGCGCCCAACGAGAATCCGGACGGGACCGACGATCCCGACGGCCGCCAGAAGAACCGCCGCGTGGAGATCACGATAAAGACGAAATGAGCGGCGCGCGAACGGGCTACTCTGAGCGCGGCCGCGTCACCCGCCAGGCCACCGGCAGCGCGGTCGCCAGCAGGAGGCTCGCCAGCAGGAACGGCGCGCCCGGCAGGTGTAGCGGGGTGCCGGCGGCGATGAAGAACGCGAAGCTCTGCGTGAACAGGCCGGGGCCGATCAGTTCGGTGATGCCGCGCACGCTGCCGTTGGCCCCCTGCAGCTGGCCCTGCTCGGAGGCGCCGACGCGGCGCGTCATCAGCCCTTGCGAGGCGGCGCCGGCCAGCCCCCACAGCGCCCCCGCGGGGACACCGATCAGGAACAGTATCCCTGTGGGGGCCACGCCGTAGATGGCGAACCCGGCGGCGCCGAAGATCAGGCCGGCCAGCAGCGCATAGCGCTCGCCGATGCGCTTCACCACTGGACCGATGACGCCGGCCTGCACGATCACGGAAGCGATGCCGACGCTGGCCAACATGATGCCGACCGTCTGCGCGTCCCAGCCATAGCGGTAGCTGGCATAGAGCACGAACGTGCTGGGCAGCGCCGCGTGGGCGAGGTTGCCGAGGAAGTTGACGCCGGCGAGGCCGAGCAGCTCCGGATGGGAGCGCAGCAGCGCCAGCGATCCCACCGGGTTGGCGCGCCGCCAGGAGAAGGCCATGCGGCGCTCGCGCGGCAGCGATTCCGGCAGCACCAGCCAGCCGTAGCACGCATTGGCGAGGCTCAAGCCCGCCGCGACCCAGAACGGCAGCCGCGGGTCGATGCCGCCGAGCAGACCGCCGAGCGCCGGTCCGACGACGAAGCCGACGCCGAAGGCGGCGCCGACCATGCCGAAGCTGGCGGCGCGCTTCTCCTGCGGCGTGACGTCGGCGATATACGCATAGGCCGTGCTGAGGCTGGCCGAGGTGATGCCGGAGATGACGCGGCCTACGAACAGCCATGAGATCGTCGGCGCCAGCGCCATGAAGATGTAGTCGAGCCCGAGCCCGAGATTGGACAGAAGGACCACGGGCCGGCGGCCGAAACGGTCGGAGAGCGAACCGAGGATCGGCGAAAAGAAGAACTGCATCAGCGCCCAGACCGTGCCGAACAGGCCGTAGATCTCGGCCCCCCGCGCCGTATCGCCGCCGACGAAATCGACCACCAGCCGCGGCAGCACCGGCACGATCACGCCGAGCGCCAGCATGTCCAGCGTGACGGTGATGAGGATGAAGGCGAGCGCCGCGCGGCGGGGCGATGCGGTCACGGGCAGCTTATAATCCTTGCGTGCGCTCAGCCGGGTGCTGCCGCCTGCTGAGCTTGTACGAGGGACTGCCGAGCCGCCGCGGCCGTGGCCTCGTCGCCGCCGGCGACCTGCACGGTCGGGAAGGCGAACTTGATGCCGTTGGCGTCGAACGCCTTCTTGATCAGCGCATTTGCCTTGCGGCGGATGACGAACTGCTCGCCCGGCTTGGTCATCATCTTCATGCGGATCTGGATGGCGAAATCGCCGAACGCTTCGACGCCTTGCATCTTCAGCGGCTCGATGATGCTGTGAGCGTACTCGGGGTCGGCGGCCAGGTCCTTGCCGATCTGCTTGATCAGCTTCCTGGCCTTTTCGATGTCGCTGTCGTAGGTGATGCCGATCGACATCTTGTCGATCACCCAGTCGCGGCTCATGTTCTGCACTGCGCCCAACACGCCGAACGGCACGGTGAAGAGCGGGCCGCGGTGGTGGCGCAGCTTGACCGAGCGCAGGGAGAAGGATTCCACCGTGCCCTTGTAGCTGCCGCTCTGGATGTATTCGCCGACGCGGAAGGCGTCATCGAGCATGTAGAACACGCCGCTGATGATGTCCTTGACCAGCGTCTGGGAGCCGAAGCCGACGGCGACGCCGACCACCCCGGCGCCGGCGATCAGCGGTCCGATCTGGATGCCCATGGCGGACAATGCCATCAGCACGGCCAAGACGATGACCACGATGAACAGGACATTGCGCAGGATCGGCAGCAGCGTGCGCATCCGCGCCCGCCGACGCCCCTCTTCGGTGTTGGGTTGTGTCTGGTCCTTCGACAGGGCGATCGCGCGGTCGATCACGGCTTTGATGACATGCCAGACGAAATCGGCAATGAGCGCGATGACCACGGCATTGAGAACGCCGCGCGCCAGCCGCGTGGCCAGCGTATCGCTGTTCGTAAGGGCGCCAAAATCGAGATGCCAACCCCGCGCGAGCAGCAGCGCGAAAGCGATGATGATGAGGCCGCGCGAGGCACGCTCGACCGCGACCACGGCCATGCGCGGCGCCTCGGCCGCCTGGTCGGCTGCGCCCGGCGGTCGCAGCACATGGTTGATGGCGCGGCCCGCGATCCTCAATGATACCGGCAGGCCGACGATGGTGACCACCAGCCAGAACAGCGGCATGGCGGAGGCGAACCACAGCAGCCACAGCAGGATGGCGTAGGCGGACAACAGCCAGGCTGACGCGCGTCGACTGACGCGTTCGCGGCCGGCCTGGCCCTCGGCGACGGCCGGGCGCGGCCGCCGCCAGGCGATCTCCAGCCCGATGGCGAGCAGCCCGAGTCCCAGCGTATAGGCCACGATCTGACGCACGCCGATGGCCATGCCGAGGGTCACCAGCAGGCTGACCGTCACCCAGCCGAAGGCGAGCCAGCCGACGAACAGGGCCAGCCGGCGGACCCAGAACCGGGCTGCCTCCGTGCTCATCGGCACGATGCGGAAGCGCTCGCCGCCGGGCGCGAACAGGAAGCGGCCGAGCACGAGCGTCAACCGCACGATCAGGAAGGCGAAGAGATAGCCGAGCACGATCTCGCGCAGGAGCGGCGGCCAGGAGAAGACCAGGAACGCGCCGACGCTACCGATGGCGAAGGCCGCCACCATCCCCGTGCCGTAGGCGAGCCGTACGGCGACGGCGCGCAGGCGCTCGCCCACCGTAGCGAGCGGCAGCGCTATGATCCATTTTTCGACGCCGGCGGCCGCCCAGTAGAACAGCCATTCGGCGCCGAAGCCGAGCGCGGCGAAGGCGAGGATGAGCAGCAGCACGCTGATGATGCCGTTCTCCTCGAACTCCAGCGACAGGATGATGCCGGCGCGCTCGAACTCGGCGGGCAGGGTCGGCAGCGCCGCCGCCAGCGTCTGCAGATGCTGGCGTATTGCCGCCACCCGATCGGCGAACAGCCCCGAGGGAGTCGTCTCCGGGCCGGCCGGCGCAGCCGCCGCCGCGGCTTGGGCGGCGTGCTGCTGCTGGAGCCAGTCGCGCACCGCCGGGTCGGCCAGCAGGTCGAGCAGCGCGCGCACCCGCGGCGGCACCTGTTCGCCCGGCGCCGTCGACGAGTCCTGAGCGGCGGCGGCGCCCGCGAACATCGCCGCCAGCAACATGAGGACGCCGACCAGGCGGGCGAAGAGTGTTCGCCTGCGGATCATGGTTTGATTCCTGCTGTCCACACGGTCTTCCGAGCCTTGAGCTAAGGTAGTCGGCTCAGTCGTACCCCATGGCGCCGGCGGCAGGAAGGGCGATCGCGCAAGCCGGCGCTCAACGGCTGAATCCGCGGACGCCCTCGACGACGTTGCGCAGCTGATCGTCCTGGCGCGCCTGCTCCGTCGTGGCGGCCTTCACCTGTCCCTCTTCGGCCGCTTTGATCTGCGCCACCAGGCTCTCGATCCGCGCCCGCCGCTGGCTGCGGGTCATCGTCCCCTGCTGGATCCCGGTCGTCATCGAGATATCCTCGGCAATCAGCTGTTCGTACATTCCGCGCAGTGCCGGGTTGGATTGTTCGTAGACCCGCACGGCGTCATAGGCGCACTGGCGCCAGGGAAGCTCCTGCGGCGCCAGCGCGTTTTCCGCCACGCCCGTGGTATTCGCAGGATCGTAGCCGTGCGCCTGCGTGCATTGCCGGAGATCGGCGACCAGCTTGTCGCGCGCACCGATCAATGGGGCTTCCTGCGAGTCGGAGCGAGGAGCCTGGCTGGAGCAGGCCGATAGCGCAGCCATCACTCCCACCAAAGCCGACAGAGTTCGAAGTCTCATGCGATCCTCCCTTGCATATGTCGTGCGCGGGCTTCTTGCGGTCGCCGCGCCTCTTGCCCGGCCTCAGGGCGTCGTCTTCTTAACCTGTTCGGCGGCTGCGCGCTTCACCCGTTCGGCCTCGACCGCCAGCTTATACGAAACATAGTACTTGTAGATATTGCGCACGTAGGTCACGGGCTCCTGGCCGACCTTGTCGGCCACCACCCACTCGACGTTGTTGAACCACTTGTTCGGATCGTAGCCCTGTTCGGCCGCGAGCTTGCGCAGCCGCGCCACGCGGCCGGGACCGGCATTGTAGGCGGCGAAGGCGAACAGCGTGCGGTTCTCGTCGTCGAGCTCGGCATCCGGAAAGTAGGTATTCATGAGCTGGTCCATGTATTTGGCACCGGCATGGACATTCGGCTCGGCATCGCCGATATCGCCGACCTTCATCTCTTTTCCGGTCGCCGGCATCAGCTGCATGATGCCGATCGCGCCGACATGGCTGTGCGCCGCCTGGTCCAGCTGGGATTCCTGATAGCCTTGCGCGGCCAGCAGCAGATGATCGAACCGATACTGATCGCCATACTTCCGGAACAACTCGACCAGTTGCTGAAATCGTTCCCAGTCCTTGCCGGCCTTGGCGTTCTGCGCCTTGCGCACTTTTGCCGCAAACGCCTTGAGATTGCCGGTGACGAGGCCGTGCTTCCGCACGACGTTGGTGATGAAATCGTCGATCTCCGCCTGCAGCTGCGGACTGCCCTTGCGGAAGGCCCAGGCGGCCTGGCCGCCGCTCCGCAGCACCAGGTCCTTGCGTGCCACGACCTGCGGCAGGATCGGCGACCACAGATCGGCCAGCCACTCGTCGACGACGGAGATGCCGAGCAGCCCGGCATTGACCATGTCGAGTTTGTCCTCGTCCTCGATGGGATCGGGAAGCAGGGTCAGGATCATCGGCGGCTTGCCGGCAGCTTGGAAGCGCTCGTTGAGCGCCGTCAGGCTCTCGTAGTAGCTGGTGGCCGGCCGGACGAATACTTCCTTGCCCGCGAGATCGTCGAGGCTGCTCAAGGCCGGCGCGCCCGGCCCGGTGACGACGATCTCGGGAAATGGTTTCGAGATCGGCACCGAGAAGTCGATCAGCGTCTGCCGACTCTCGGTGATCGTGATGTTGCCGGCGGCGATGTCGGCGCGGCCCGCGAGCAGCGCCGGGATCAGCTGATCGCGGGTGGTCGGGATGAGTACGACCGTGATCGGCCGCTTGGCCAGGCTCTTCCGGTACTTCTTGTTGAGATACTCCTCGAACTTGCGAACGATGTCGGCCGTCAGGCCGCGCTCGCGGCCGCGGTCGTGATAGAACAGGCTGCGGCCGTAGGGCACGGCGACGCGCACCAGGCGCCGCTCGATCATGCCGTCGAAATCGCCGCTCCAGGCGCCGTGGTCGACGCCGAGGCGGCGCAGCTGCGGCGCCTCGGTGTCGTCCGTCTGCGCCCGCGCGGGCAACCCGGCAGTTCCGGCCACGACCAGTATTCCGACAAGGATTCGAGCAAAGAATGACATCGGTCCTGCTTCCTTCGAGCCAACGTTTTCGTTGACTCTACCCTCGGTTGATTTGGAATGTCCATTCCGTCAACCCGGCAGGACTGTCAACGGGTCGCCGATCGGCTTCCGATACGCCGTCGCGCCGATGCGGGCTTGAACCGCGGTCCCGACTCCGCCAGCATGGGCGGCGAGGGGACAGGGTGTGACTGCTCACGAACACGACCACGACGCCGAGGAGAAGGGCTTGGCCCTGCGCGTCAAGGCGCTGGAGGAGCTGCTGGTCGAGCAGGGGCTGGTCGACCCGGCCGCCCTCGACCGCATCGTCGAGGCCTACGAGACCCGCATCGGCCCGCGCAACGGCGCCCGCGTGGTGGCCCGCGCCTGGGTCGATCCGGCCTATCGGGAGCGCCTGCTGGCCAACGCCACCGCGGCCATCGCCGAGCTCGGCTATGGCGGCCTCCAGGGCGAGAACATGGTCGCGGTGGAGAACACGCCGAGGCGTCACAACCTGCTCGTCTGCACGCTCTGCTCCTGCTACCCCTGGCCGGTGCTGGGCCTGCCGCCGGCCTGGTACAAGAGCGCCGCCTACCGCTCGCGCGCGGTCAAGGATCCGCGCGGCGTGCTCGCCGAGTTCGGCGTGCAGCTGCCGGCCGGCGTCGAGCTGCGGGTCTGGGATTCCAGCGCCGAGCTGCGCTACATGGTGCTGCCCCTGCGTCCGCCGGACACCGAGGGCCTGAGCGAGGAAGCGCTCGCCGGCCTCGTCACTCGCGACGGCATGATCGGCACGGCGCTGGTATGAACGGCATTCACGACATGGGCGGCATGGATGGCTTCGGCCCGGTGCTGCCGGAGCCGAGTGAGCCGGTGTTCCATGCCGCCTGGGAACGCCGGTTGTTCGCCCTGTCGCAAGCAGTGCCTTTTGCCGTGCCCTTTGGCGATGATCACCTCCGGCGCGAGGTCGAGCGCCTGCCGCCGGCCGACTATTTGCGCATGAGCTACTACGAGGGCTGGCTGCACGCCATCGGCTCGCTGCTCGCGGAGCGCGGCATCCTGCCGGGCAGCGCGGCTGTGCGCATAGCCACCCAGCCGCCGCTGGCCGCCGGCATGGTCGATGCGGCAATCGCGGCCGGCGCCACCACGCGCCAGCCCGACGCAGGCCTGATGGCGCGCTTCCTCGCCGGCGACGGCGTCGTCGCGCGCAACCTCCACCCCGCCGGCCACACCCGCCTGCCGCGCTATGTGCGGGGCAAGCCCGGCGTGGTGGTCGCCGACCGCGGCGTGTTCAGCTTTCCCGACAGCAATGCGGCCGGGCAGGGGCTGCGGCCCCAGCATGTCTACACCGTCGCCTTCGACGCCCGCACGCTGTGGGGCGACGACACCACGGCCGCCAGCGTCTGCGTCGATCTCTGGGAAGACTACCTGGAGGCGCGATGAGCGTTCCGTCGCAGCCGGGCCTGCCGAACGACGCCGCCGCCCCGCGCTTCGACGCGCCCAGGCAGGCCCGCATCTTTGCCGCGGTAGTGAGCCTGGCCGATGCCGGCTGCTTCCGCTGGGAGGAGTTCCAGCAGCGCCTGATCGCCGAGGTCGGCCGCGGCGGCAACGATCCCCGCCACTACTATGAGCGCTGGCTCGCCGCCGCTGAGAAGCTGTTGGCGGAGAAGGGCCTGCTGACATCGGACCGCCTCGCCCACCGCATCGCCACGCTGCGCCCGCCGCCCCCCGCCGCGCCCTAGGCATGCGCGCCCCGCTCGGCTAGGGTGCGGCGCAAATTCGCCAATCGAGCCCCTGTCCATGATCGAACTGAGCCCGGCCCAGATCGCGCGCGTCCACGAGGATGGCTTCCTCATCCTCGACCGCCTCATCGATCCGGCCGAGGCGGCGCGGGTGGCGGCCCGGTTCGAGCGCCTGC
>JBGPEQ010000059.1:0-12266 GCA_041482855.1 Dongiaceae bacterium
CCGCAGAGCTCCTCGACCTGCACCGGCTTCAGGCAGAATTCGCCGGCCTCGAAGTCCGCCATCTTCTCGCTGCCGCGCGCCGTCCGCAGCCGGCCGTCGCTGTGATAGGACCAGGCGTGATAGGGACAGGTGATGACCTTCGCCGTGCCGGAGTCCTTGAGCAGCTCATGGGCGCGGTGCGAGCAGACGTTGTAGAAGCCGCGCAGCGTCCCGTCCTTGCCGCGCATGACGAAGATGCTCTGGTCGGCGATCGCGCAGGTGACGTAGTTGCCGGCCGCGCGCAGCTGCTCGACATGGCCGACGAAGTTCCAGCTGCGGTAGAAGATCGCTTCCTTCTCGCGCGCATACACCGCCGGATCGACGTAGTGGCTCGCCGGCAGCGTGTAGGAACGCTCGGGATCGCGATGGAACCTGCTCGCCGGCGCGCGGCGATCGATTTGTCCTTCGGGCATGTCGGGTACTCCCGGTCAGTCGCTATCCTGGAATCGTAGGCCGGCCGGCCGGCCGCTGCCAATGGTGCCTCCGGTGACCATGGCGGGACGCGATCAATCGCCGATGCGCAGCACGATCTTTCCCATCATGCCGCCGGCTTCGAGCCGTCGGTGCGCGGCGGCGGCCTCGGCGAGGGGGAACGTACTGTCGATGTGGAGCGTCAATTCGCCTGCCGCGAGAAACGCCATGGCTTCCTCGACGATCTCGGCCTGGCGCCTCAGGCGGTCCTCGAGGCCGAGCCACATGGGCGTCAGCATCATCAGGTTGTGCAGCGTGAGGTTCTTGTTGTAGGCGCTGCCGGCCGCATCGTCGCCCGGCGTGCCCATCAGCGTGACGACGCGGCCGTAGGGCGCCATGGCCCGGAAGGTGCGCTGCAGCGTCTCGGCGCCGACAGTGTCGAGGGCGACGGCGAGGCCGCGCCCGCTCGTCCAGGCGAGTGCGGCCTCGACGAAGTCCTCCTGCCGATAGAAGATGGGCCGGTCAACGCCGAGACCGCGCACGAAATCGGCCTTGGCGTCGCTGCCGACGGTCGCGGCGATATGCGCGCCTTTGAGCGCCGCTAGCTGCACGGCGACATGGCCGGTGCCGCCGGCGCCGGCGTGGATCAGCACATATTCGCCCTGCACGAGCGCGGCGCGCTCATAGAGCGCCTCCCACGCCGTGATCGTCACCAACGGCAGCGCCGCCGCCGCGCTCCAATCGATATTGTCCGGCACGCGCACGAGCTGCTCCTCCGGCACGACCGCGAATTCGGCGTAGGTGCCGGGATCGCCGCCGATGCCGCCGTTGCAGAAGCAGACGCGGTCGCCGGGGCGGAAGCGCGCGACCTCGCCGCCGACCTCTTCCGCCACGCCGGCGCCGTCATGGCCGAGAATGGGCGCCGCGTTCTTGATGTAGGGTCCGTAGCTGCGGAAATAGACGTCGGCGGGATTGAGGCTCGCCGCCTTCAACCGCACGAGGACATCGTGTCCGCCGCTCGGCCAGGATAGCGGGACCTGCCGGAACTCCAACACCTCCGGCCCGCCGGTGCCATTGGCGACCATCGCCCGCATCTGTCTGGTCATCTCACGCACCACCCTTTCAGGCTCCGTCATAGCGCGGATGCGGCCGACATCAAAGCGCCGCCGCTGCCGGATCGGATTGCGCCAGCCATTCGAGATAGCGCAGGAACAGCTCGCGCTCCGTCGTGATGTCCAGCTTGTCGTACAGCCGTCGCCGGTGGTTTTTCACGGTGCCGCGGCCGATGCCCAGGCGCTTGGCGATGGTGGCGCTCGGATGGCCCTCGAGGACGAGCACGACGATCTCGCGCTCGCGCGGCGTCAGCTCGGCGCCGAACTGTGCGATCACGGCACGCGGCGACAGCGCTGCCGGCGCCAGGCCGATCCGCTCGATCACGTAGATGCGGCCGGCCGGCGCCAGCGGGAAGTCCGGCTCCAGCGGCGCCACGTGGAGCATGCGATTGTCCGACAGCCGCACCTGTCCGCTCTTCTCGCTGGCGAGGTCCGCGATCGCGCGGCCGACCGCGGGATCGGCCTCGGCCGCGCGCCATTCCTTGTTGGCGAAGACGCGCTCGCCGTCGCGGTCGACCAGCAGGGTCGCCCGCGTCATCTGCGGCGAGGGTGCGCCCGGGCTGCTGCCGAGCGCCGCGAAGATGTGGCCTATATGCGCGCGGTAGAGGCCGGCGATGGCGGGATAGGCGCGGCACGCGCGCTCCTTTTCGGCGGCGGTGAACCAGCCTTTCGAGCGCTCGAGGAAGAGCGCGATGCTGCCGCGGCCGACGCCCGGCAGAAACATGCCGAGCTCGTCGCAGATCTTCGCCTGCCGCTGGAAGGCCCGGTAGCCGCTGCGCAGGAGCGTCGGCGGCGCGACGTCGCGGAAGCTGACGACACCGCCGCGCTCGCGCCTATGCCAATAGCCGTAGAACGGATCGAAGCGGTACAAGCCGGCGCGATAGGTTTCGACCTGATGGTCGGGCAGCCCTTCGCACACCAGGAAGTCCGGCGCGGAGAAGCGCGCATAGCGCACCACCATCGCCATGTCGTGGCGGATGAGGCGGGCGAAGAGATGCAGCAGCCGGGCCGGAAATTCGTCGCTCCCGATGGCGCGCGCGACCTCGCCGAGCGCGGCCAGCCAGGCGGCATCGCCCGGGCGCAGCGGCGATCGTTTCTTCATGCGGGCAGCGGGCCGTCCTGCCTGAACAGGACGGCTAGTCGGCGGCCAGCGGCGGCGAGATTTCAGAATGGGATTTCGCCAGCTCGGTCTGCCGGAGCATGCCGCGATAGAGCTCGTGCTCGCCGACCACGCCCAGGAGCTGGCCGTCGTCGCCCAGCAGCACGAGCGGTCGCCGGGTGACCTGGCGGACGACGACGGCGGCGCGCATCGGCACGCGTTCGCCGCCGGTCACCATCGCCGTGGGCGGCAGCTTCGCCAGATCGAGGTCGGTGGCATAGTTGACGAACTGGCCGGCGATGCCGCCGACCGTCAGCTCGAGCGGCCGGCCCTGGTTGTCGAGGCGGCAGCGGCAGCGCCCGGCGCGGTCGAGCACGATGTCCGGCCCGTCGCGCTGCAGTTCCCCGACCGAGCGCATGAGCATGCCGCCCTTGAGCACGGTGAGCGGGTTCATCGAGGCGACGAACAGCCGCACATACTCGTTGACCGGCTTGGTCACGATGTCCTCGGGCACGCCGAACTGGACGATCTTGCCGGACTCCATGATGGCGATGCGGGTGCCGATCTTGAGCGCCTCGTCGAGATCGTGGCTGACGAAGACGATGGTCTTCTTCAGCGTCCGCTGCAGCTCCATCAGCTCGTCCTGCAGATGCTCGCGGATCAGCGGATCGAGGGCCGAGAATGGCTCGTCCATCAGCAGAATGCTCGCGTCGGTGGCAAAGGCCCGGGCAAGACCGACCCGTTGCTGCATGCCGCCGGACAATTCGCTCGGCAGCTTGTCGGCAAACTTTTCCAGGCGGACAAGCTTCAGTTGCTGGTCGACCTTCGCCTCGATTTCCGCCTTGTCGACCCCACGGATCTGAAGGCCGAAGCCGACGTTCTCGCGCACGCTCCGCCACGGCATCAGGCCGAATTGCTGGAACACCATGGAGATGCGGTTGCGGCGCAGACGGCGCAGCGTCTCGGAATCGCAGCTGGCGACATCGACGTCCACCGCCCCGTCATGGACGATGACCCGACCGCGGGTCACCTTGTTCAGCCCATTGATGCATCGCAGCAGGGATGACTTGCCGGATCCCGACAGTCCCATGAGAACGAGGATCTCGCCCTCATTCACGAACAGCGACGCGTCATGTACGGCCACGAGATTGCTGGTCGTCTCTTGAATGCTGTCGCGGCCTTCCCCCTTGTCGAGCAGCTCCAGGCCCAGTTTCGGCGTCGGGCCGAAGATCACGTCGACATTTTCGAATCTGACGGCCGTCATGGCATCAACCCTTGGCCGGCTTGCCGGCCGGCACGCGCCGCTGGCGCCACCGCAGCATGCGATCGAGAATGATGGCGACGATCACGATGGAGGAACCGGATTCGACTCCTAGCCCGATGTTGTTTTGCCCGAGCGCGCGCACGACGGCGCCGCCCAAGCCGCCGGCGGCCACCAGAGCGGCGATGACCACCATCGACAGCGACAACATGATGCACTGATTGACGCCGGCCATGATGATCGGCAGCGCCGCGGGAATCTTGACCCTCGAGAGAAGCTGCCAGCGGTCGCAGCCAAAGGACTCGCCGGCCTCGACCAGCGCGTTCGGGACTTGCGTCAGGCCGAGATAGGTCTGCCGGATCGGCGCGGGGATGGCGAATATGACGGTGGCGATGACGCCCGGCACGATGCCCAGGCCGAAGAATGCCAGCATCGGGATCAGATAGATGAAGGTCGGCAGCGTCTGCATCAGGTCCAGAATTGGCGACATGACGTTCCAGACCCATTTCCGCCGCGTCGCCAGAATGCCGAGCGGGATGCCCAGCAGAAGCGAGAAGGCGGTTGCGTAGATCGCGAGTACGAGAGTCTCGACTGTGAGCTTCCACATCCCCTGATTCAGGATAAACAAGAAGCCGAGGACCACCAGCGCGACGATGCGCCAGTTGCGCTGGAGAAGATAGGCGATCGCCGCAAAGAGGACGATGAGAATGAGCGGCGGTACGGCGAGCAGCGAATCGGCGGTGGCGTCCATGGGTACCTTGAGCAGGACCGTCACGACGTCGAAAAAACTCTTGAAGGCGACTTTCGCCCACTCGGTAAACAGCTTCGCCCAATAACCGATCGGGATCTTGTTGTTCGTGATCAGGTCGACAAGCTCTTCCATCGTCTTCCCCCTGCCCGCCGCAACGCTCCGCAATCAGGTGCGGGCGAACAAGGGCGGCCCCGGCAAATCGGCGCCAAGGCCGCCCCGGATCAATTTACGCCTGATTTAGAGGCCGAGGCTCGCCTTCACCGCCGGCAGGCCATCCTTGCCGTCGAGGGTGGTGACGCCGGCGAGCCAAGCGTCGAGCGGTTTCGGATTGGCCTTGAGCCATTCCGTGGCCGCCGTCTCGCCGTCCTTGCCCTGAGTCAGGATGGTGTCCATGATGGCGCCTTCGGTCGGCAGGTCGAACTTGAGGTTCGACAGCAGCTTGCCCACATTCGGGCACTCGCCGGTGTAGCCGGCGCGCACGTTGGTGTAGACCGTCGCCGAACCGAAGCCGGAATCGCCCATGCCGTCGAGATAGACGATATCCATCTTT
This sequence comes from Dongiaceae bacterium, assembly GCA_041482855.1. Classification (GTDB taxonomy): domain Bacteria; phylum Pseudomonadota; class Alphaproteobacteria; order Dongiales; family Dongiaceae; genus JBGPEQ01. The sequence continues at coordinate 5,224 of JBGPEQ010000059.1, forward strand.
CCCATGACCGGATGCGGTGTCCAGCCGAGGAAGACGATCCACTGCTTGTCTTGCATGAATTTGTCGGCTTGCGCCAGCATGCCCTGCTCGCTCGATTCGACCAGTTCCCAGTCCTTCAGGTTGTTCTTGGGATCGTCGATGAAGCCCTGAACGATGCGATTGCCGTCGTTGCCGGCTTCGATGCCGTAGATCTTGCCGTCGAACTTGTCCTTGAACTTGCTGAGATCTGCGAGGCTCTTGATCCCGGCGTCCGCCACATATTTCGGAACGACGAGGCCATAGCCGGCGCCCTCGAGATTGACCGACGATTGTTCCACCGACTTGTCGTCGAGGAACGGCTTCACGTCGCTGGTCATGCTCGGCATCCAGTTGCCGAGGAAGACGTCGATGTCCTTGTTCTTGAGGCTCTGATAGGTGACGGGCACCGCCAGTACATCGACCTTCGGCGCGTAGCCCAAGCCCTTGAGGATAGCCGTCGTGATGCCGGTCGTCGCTTGTATGTCGGTCCAGCCGACATCGGAGAAGCGGACCTGCTTGCAGGATTCGGCGTCGCCGGCGTTCGCTGCGCCGGCCGCGAGAAGCAGCAACGCTGCCGTCGCGGTCATCAACTTCGTGAACGACATTTTCGGATTGTCTCCCTTGGTTCCGGTTATTGAGGGCATGATCGGCCGTTCCTCACCATGCCGGCCGCGCGACTCATTCAACCGACATTCCCCAGATCATGTCGGAATTGGGCAAGATACTAGCCGACCGTACCCCGCGATGCCAACGACGGGCGGTCGTCGCTGAAAGCGAAGCGGCCGAAGAGCCAACGCATGTAACAGCGGCCTGTCGGCTCGCCGCGGCGGCAACCGTCGAAATCGCCGCCGCCGCGATCATCGCGCATTGTCTAGATCGCCGGCGCTCTCTATATCCCAGAAGCGACGCAGGCGGCCGAGATTTCGCCCAACTTTCGGCCTCAAATCGGCCATATTGGGCGCTACTCTCCCTGCAACCGATTGGATTTCTTAATTTTTGTCCGGGTCACAAAGGGGTCGCAGCGTGCCGCAAACCATCGCCCTGGTCGATGACGACCGCAATATCCTGACCTCCGTGCAGATCGCGCTGGAGGCCGAGGGCTTCGCCGTGCGCACCTACACCGACGGCGCCGAGGCCCTGCGCGGCCTCACCGCCAACCCCGTCGATCTCGCCATCCTCGATATCAAGATGCCGCGCATGGACGGCATGGAGCTGCTCGAGCGCCTGCGCCGGCAGAGCGAGCTGCCGGTGATCTTCCTGACCTCCAAGGACGACGAGGTGGACGAGCTCATGGGCCTGCGCATGGGGGCGGACGACTACATCAAGAAGCCGTTCTCCCAACGCCTGCTGATCGAGCGCATCCGCGCCTTGTTGCGGCGCGAGGCGCTCAACCGCGACGGCAGCAGCGGCGGCGCCGAGACCGTGGTGCGCGGCGAACTGCTGCTCGATGCCGGCCGCCATATGTGCGCCTGGAAGGGCCAGCCGGTCGACCTCACGGTGACGGAGTTCCTGCTGCTGAAATCGCTGGCGGCGCGGCCGGGCCACGTCAAGAGCCGCGACCAGTTGATGGACGCGGCCTATGGTGAGCATATCTATGTGGATGACCGCACCATCGACAGCCACATCAAGCGTCTGCGCAAGAAGTTCCGGGTAATCGATGGCGAGTTTGCGCAGATCGAGACGCTCTACGGGGTCGGCTACCGCTACCGCGACCACTAGGGTCCGGCCGCGCCCGCGCGCCGCCCCCGCGGCGCCGTGAGGCGCGGATGACGCTCACCGTCGAGCCGCGGCTCGGACCGCCCGACGCCGGCGCCCTCGCGGCCGAGAAGCGCGAGGCGCTGCAGCCGACGCTGCGCCGCGAGCGGCCGGCGCCGACGCTCCGGGCCGAACGCACCGCGCCGCTGCCGCGAGTGCGGCGGAGGCGGCGGCGGACCTCGCCGCTCCTGCGCCGCATCCTCACGCTGAACGTGCTGGCGCTGATCATTCCCATCGTCGGCCTGCTCTATCTCGACCAGTATCGCGACAGCCTGATCACGGCCGAGCTCGAGGCGCTGAAGACCGAGGGCCAGTTGTTCGCCGTCGCCCTCGGCGAGACCGGCGTCACCGCCGGCGATCTCGGCGACGAGAAGCTGATGCCGGAGACCGCCCGCCTCACGCTCCGGCGCATGGTAGAGATCTCCAAGAACCGCGCGCGGCTGTTCGCCCTCGACGGCTCCCTGGTGGCCGACAGCCTGCGCCTGCTGGCGCCCGAGGGCCCGATCGTCATCGTGCCGCTGGAGCCGCCGAAGCCGCAGAGCCTGTTCGAGGCCCTCCTCAACGACATCTATGATTGGGTGGTGGAACAGCTGCCCGCGAGCCGGCGCTGGCCGCTCTATCCCGACGCCACCCAGGACCGCGCCGACATTTATCCGGAGGTCGGTCGGTCGCTGGCGGGCGAGGTCGGCCGCGCCGTCTACGAAAAGTCGAATGGCAACGTGATCCTGCACGTCGCCGTGCCGGTTCAGCGCTACCGCCAGGTGATGGGCGCGCTGCTGATGTCGAGCGAGGGCGGCGCCATCGACGACGCCGTGCGCAGCGTGCGCTTCGACATCCTGAAGGTGTTCGGGGTTGCGCTCGCCATCACGATCCTGCTGTCGCTCTATCTCGCCCGCACCATCGCGCACCCGATCCGCCGCCTGGCCGATATCGCCGAGCGCGTGCGGCGCGGCCACGGACGCCAGATCGACATCCCCGATTTCACCCGCCGGCGCGACGAGATCGGCGATCTCTCGGGCGCGCTGCGCGACATGACCGCGGCGCTCTGGGCCCGCATGGACGCCATCGAGCGCTTCGCCGCCGACGTCGCCCACGAGATCAAGAATCCGCTGACCTCGCTGCGCAGCGCCGTCGAGACCGTCGCGCGACTCGAGGACGCGGGACAGCAGAAGCGGCTGATGGCGATCATCCTCGACGACGTCGAACGCTTGAACCGCCTGATCAGCGACATCTCCGACGCCTCGCGCCTGGATGCCGAGCTGTCGCGCGCCGAGATGGGGCCGGTCGACATCGCCAACATGCTGCGCGCGCTCGCCGACCTGCACGAGGCGACCGTGGGCGACGGGCCGCCCCTGAAGATCGAGATCGCCAGCCTGCAGAGCCTGGTCGTCCACGGCATCGAGGGGCGGCTGGTCCAGGTTTGGCGCAATCTCATCAGCAACGCCGCCTCGTTCAGCCCGCCCGGCGGCAGCATCCGCATCGCCGCCGCGCGCGACGGCGAGCGCGTGCGCGTCACCGTCGCCGATGACGGCCCGGGTATTCCGGCGGGCAAGCTGACGGCGATCTTCGACCGCTTCTATTCCGAGCGCCCGGCCGGCGAAAAATTCGGCACCCACTCCGGCCTGGGCCTCAGCATCTCCAAGCAGATCGTCGAGGCCCATGGCGGCCGCATCGTGGCCGAGAATCGCACGGCCGAAGACGGCCGCATCCTCGGCGCCATCTTCACCGTCACCCTGCCGGCGGGGTAGGCCGATGGTATGCGTGCCTAAACGGCGTGCGTCCTTCGAGACGCGGGCTTCGCCCGCTCCTCAGGATGAGGTGGATTTTTGATGGCACAAAGAACCGTCCTCATCCTGAGGAGCGCCCGTAGGGCGCGTCTCGAAGGACGCACGACGTCTGCCCGATGCGGTGTGCTTCCCTGCAGCCACCGTGCGCTTGATTTCCGCCGTAGGCCGTGACTGACCGCATGTTCATCCAGGCCACCTGCGTCGTCGTCGACGGCCTGGGCGTCCTGCTGCGCGGGCCCTCGGGCAGCGGTAAGTCGGACTTGGCGCTACGGCTCATCGACGGGGGTGCCAAACTCGTCGCCGATGACGGAGTCGAACTCCGCCGTCAAGGCGAGCGCCTGTTCGCGCGCCTGCCGCCTGGAGCGCCGGAATCCGTGCGCGGGCGCATCGAGCTGCGCGGGTTAGGCATCTTGCCGGCGCCCTCGGTCGCTGAAACGCCGCTCGATCTGGTCATCGATCTCGTCGCCATGGACGCGCTCGAGCGGTTGCCGGAACCATTAACGGTCGAACTGCTCGGCGTCGTGCTTCCGCTGCTGCGCCTCTCCGCCCGGGAGCCCTCCGCGGCGGCCAAGGTTCGGCTTGCGGTGCGCGCCGGTCCGCGGTCTATAATCCCGCCGCCATGAACGACAACAAGACGTCGGCGGCCGCCGATGCCGCCGCGGGGGACTCCGATTCGGCGGACGCCGATCGGCGGCGTCTCCTCGTGGTCACCGGCCTCTCCGGCGCCGGCCGCACGACGGCGCTCAAGATTCTCGAGGACCTCGGCTATGAAGCGGTCGACAACCTGCCGCTCATGTTCCTGAGCGGCCTGGCCGGCGATGTCGCCGGGGCCGAGCGCGCGCTCGCCATCGGCATCGACAGCCGCACCCGCGATTTCACCGCCTTCGCCCTCAGCGACCGGCTCGATCGCGTGAAGGCCGAGGCGCCGTTCGAGGTGCAGCTGGTGTTCCTCGATTGCGCCGACGAGAGCCTGCGCCGCCGCTTCACCGAGACGCGCCGCCGCCATCCGCTGGCGCTCGACCGCCCGATCGCCGACGGCATCCGCCAGGAACGCCATCTGCTGTCCTCGCTGCGCGATCGCGCCGACTTCGTCATCGACACCACGGATTTCGCGGTCGGCGATCTGCGCCGCGTGCTGCGCGGCCACTTCGCGCTCAACCGCCGGCCGGGCCTGGCATTCTCGGTGGTGTCGTTCTCCTATCGCCACGGGCTGCCGCGCGAGGCCGACCTGGTCTTCGACGTGCGCTTCCTGAAGAACCCGCACTATGACCCGAGCTTGCGTCCGCTCACCGGGCGCGATCCGCAGGTCGGCCGCTTCATCGAGGGCGATCCCGCGTACGCGCCGTTCTTCGCGTCGCTGACGGCGCTGCTGCTGCCGCTGCTCCCTTGTTTCGAGCGCGAGGGCAAGAGCTACGTCACCATCGCCATCGGCTGCACCGGCGGCCGGCATCGCTCGGTGTTCATCGCCGAGCGGCTGGCCGGCTGGCTTGCCGCCCACGACCGCATGGTCGGCGTCCGCCACCGCGACGCCGCCGGCCTCGCCGTCGACGAGTCGTGACAGAAATACCTGAGTACAAGAGGGAAGGTCGATGATGATTGGCATGGTTCTCGTCACCCACGGGCGTCTGGCGACCGAGTTCATCGCCGCGCTCGAGCATGTGGTCGGGCCGCAGCAGCGCGTCGCCGCCGTCTGCATCGGCGCGGACGACGACATGGAGGCGCGACGACGGGATATCCTCGAGAGCATCAAGAAGGTGGACGACGGCGACGGCGTGGTGCTGCTCACGGACATGTTCGGCGGCACGCCCTCCAACCTCGCGATCTCCGTGCTCGATCGCGCCAATGTCGAGGTCATCGCCGGCATCAACCTGCCCATGCTCATCAAACTGGCCTCGCTGCGTAATTCGGCCAAGCTCTCGGTGGCGGTCTCGGCGGCGCAGGACGCCGGCCGCAAATACATCAACGTCGCCTCCCAGCTCCTCGACGAAGCCCGCAATTGATGGTGAGAAGGGGGAGACCTGGACAACCATCCTGCGTGCTTCGACAAGCTCAGCATGAGGGTATTCCTATGTGCCACGAAGATTTACCCTCATCCTGAGCTTGTCGAAGGACGCACCGCTGACATGCATCCCTCGGACGTCGACTGCTGAATGGCTTCCGACATCACGCCTTCTGCCGGCGCCGTCATCAGCCGCACGCTCGAGATCCGCAACCAGCGCGGCCTGCATGCCCGCGCCGCCGCCAAGTTCGTGAAGCTGGTCGGCCAGTTCGCGGCCGAGGTCACGGTGGTCAAGGGCGATGTCAGCGTCTCCGGCAACTCCATCATGGGGTTGATGATGCTGGCGGCGGGGCCGGGCACGGAGATCGAGGTGCGCGCCAGCGGCCCCGATGCCGCGGCGGCGATGGCCGCCATCGCCGAACTCGTCGAGCGCAAGTTCGATGAAACCTGACCGCAAGCGCGAGGGCGCCGCCCGCCGCGGCCGCCTGCGGGCCGAGCGCGTCTTCGACGGCCTCGGCGTCTCCCCCGGCGTCGCCATCGGCGCGGCCCATGTGGTCGAGGCCGGCTTCATCGACGTGCCCGAATACGCGATCGCCGAAGACGCCGTGGCGGCCGAGCAGCAGCGCTTCGCCGATGCCCTCGCCAAGTCGCAGCGCCAGCTGAAGAAGCTCAAGGACAAGTCCACGGCGCTCCACGGCACCGCCGCCGAGGAGCTGGGCTTCCTGCTCGATGCCCGCCTGCAGATGCTGACTGGCTCGCGCGTCGTGCGCGGCGTGGAAAACCGCATCGCCGACCAGCGCGTCAATGCCGAGGCCGCCGTGCGCGCGGAGATCACGCAGGTGGCGCAGAGCTTCGCCGAACTCGACGACGCCTACCTCGCCGCCCGCGCCGACGACATCCGCGAGGTCGGCGACCGCCTGATCCGCAACCTCACGCGCACGCCCTACCAGGCCTTCTCGCGCCTGCCGGAGGGCAGCATCATCATCGCCGAGGACATCACGCCGGCCGATACCGCGCTCATGGACCCGCAGCATATCGGCGGCTTCGCCACCGCGGTCGGCGGCACCGAGAGCCATACCGCCATCATGGCGCGCTCGCTCGGCCTACCTGCCGTCCTCGGCCTCGCCGACTTCGTGGCCCAGGTCAGGACCGGCGACCTCGTCATGGTCGACGGCAGCGCCGGCCGGGTCGTCGTGCGGCCGAAGCCGGCGACGCTCGCGGACTTCGAGCGCCGGCGCGGCGAGTTCGCGCGCGCCGAGCGCCTGCTCGGCGGCATGAAGCGCCTGCCGGCGGTGACGCGCGACGGCACCGCGGTGACGCTGCTCGCCAACCTGGAGCTGCCGCGCGAGGCCGAAGCCGCGGTCGCCGCCGGCGCCGAGGGCGTCGGCCTGCTCAGGACCGAATTCCTGTTCATGAACCGCCCGGACCTGCCGGACGAGGAGGAGCAGTACCAGGCCCTGCGCACCATCCTCAAGGGCATGGAC
>JBGPEQ010000060.1:0-12152 GCA_041482855.1 Dongiaceae bacterium
CTTCGACGACGTGTCGTCGGAGCTGAAGAGCGCGCTCGGCCAGGCGCTGGCGAAGACCGGCTCCGGTTACGTCGGACGTGCGGCGCTGCCGGGCGACGCACCGTGGCTTCAACTGGTCGTTGCCGGCCAGAACGAGGCCGACCCGGCGGCGGGTGGCCACATCCATCTGCTGCCCGCTGGCTTCAAGCCGTTCGACGCGAAGCGCGTGGCCGGCAAGCTGATGGGCTTGGCCGCGCGTTCATTCGAGTTGGAGTCGGCGATCCCGTTCGCCCTCGACAAGGGGTTTGACCTGCTGCTTCTCGATGCCACGCCGGGCCTGGCGCGGCCGTGGTCGGAGCTGGCGGCGGCGCCCGATTTCACGGTCATGCGCGATGCCATCCGCATCCTCCGCCGCCTCAACCGCGAGGAGGACGTGGAGCTGCTGTTCTTCGGCGGCGCCCGATCGGGCACCGACGGCGCCAAGCTGCTATCGCTCGGCGCCAATGCGGCCGTCATCGGCGTCTCCATGGCGCTCGCCCTCGGCGGCGAGATCATCGGCCAGGACATCCGCTTCTATGGCGACCGCGGCGAGGCCGACCGGGTCGACGCCGCGGCCTGCCTGCTGCAGGCGCTGTCGGCCGAGGCCTCCATCATGGCCCGCTGCACCGGCAAGACCGACGTCCACAACCTCGAGCCCGAGGACCTGCGGGCGATCACCATCCCGACCGCCGAGGCGATCGGCGTTCCGCTCGCCGGGGTCCGCAAGCCGCCGCCGCCGCCGGCCGGCGGAAGCAGGGCGGCCGAATAGGCGGCCAAGCTCCGATGGGCGCGGCGGCGCCATTGATCGAGGTCAAAGCGGGCGGCCTCGGCTTGGCCTACTCATCGATACCGATATGAGAAGCGTAATCGGAGCTATCCTGGTAACGACGGCGTTGGCGGCCGCTGGCGGCGGAGCGGCCGGCGCCGCCGGCTTGACGGCCGCCGACGGCGAATCTCTGGCCCAGCAATATTGCGCGGTCTGCCATCGCGTGACGAAGGAGCAGGCACTGCCGCCCGACGTCGTGGTCGACACCGGAACGGGACCCGAGACGTTCCAGGCGCCGAGCTTCGCGCGCATCGCCGCCCGCACGGACCGCACGGAAGCGCAGCTGCGCGAGCGGATCTTGAACCCGCACTATCCGATGCGCGAGCAGCAATTCATTCCGGAAGAGCTGGACGCGATCGTTACCTACATCCTGTCGCTGCGCGCGCCCGGTGCGGCCGCCGATTGGTAAGACTCGAGCCACCGGTCGGTGGCCCTGCCCCATTTACAAAATGATGCAATTTCTTTCATCGGCGACATAGCCGTGAAAAAACACGGGCGTATCACAACAGCATGCCACCGAGTACCGGAGACCGAGTTCTAGGTCTTCGGAAGTGGACCGGCCGGGGCCGTCGATTAAGAGTGCGGGTCGCACGGCTCCGGCCGGTTCAGATCAGGGGCGAATAGCCGAGGCTCAGGCCGCGCCCCGCCAGGTATGTGAGGTTGTGACGTCGATGAATCCGGTCCTGCAGGTAACTCCAGGTAAGCTCGAAGCGGCGACCGGACAGCCTTTCAGCCAGATCGGTGCGTTACGCCGACGTTACCGTTCCCGCCAACGCCGCCGCCCGGCCGCCTCTCTCTATGGCGATGCCGTGCTGGCAATGGCCGTCAAACTCGACGGTTTTCTCGCAGTATTCCCTCGCAATGTGACCTCGCGCACAAAAGCCCCCGGGCGCGGCACCTTATATTTCGGTTAACCAACGACTCACCGATTGTTAACACTGCGGGGGTGACCATGATCGCGTGGCTTGGAATGAGAGGATGGAATCCCATGGTTAGTCCGACCGTCCGTTTGTTTCCCCAGGATCGCTCTGCCGCGGACAGAGTACCCGAGGCGAGTCAGCCGCCCGCCGTGGCCACTCTGATGTCGCGCCTGCAGGAAGAGTTCGCGGCGCCGGCTGGTGCTGCGGGCGAAGTCGTGGCGGCCCAGGGCGGCCCGCAGATCGCCTTCCTGTCGCGCGCCGTCGTGCTGCAGGCCATCGGCGTCGCCATGATCGTGGGCTTGTGGATCGCCGGCCTCGCCGGCAAGCCGTTCGAAGGCAATAACGGCCCGCTCTGCTGGATCATCGTCGGCATGGGCCTGCTGGGTATCGGCTGCGTATTTGCGCAGCGCTGGAATGACGTGCAGTGGCTGGCGACGCACGTCGTGCGCATCGGCCTGCTCGGCACCGTCGTCGGCCTCATCATCGCGTTCTCAGCCGCCGGACAGGGCGGCACGGCCAATCCCGACGAGATCAAGCCGATGATCGCCGCGGTCGTGAACGGCATGTATGTCTCGCTCTATGCCACGCTGCTGGGCATCGGCACCAACCTGTGGCTGAAGATCAACCTGCGCCTGCTGGGCAACTTCCATGGATGAAGAAACCCTCACCGTCTGGCTGGACACCGCCCTTCTGATGCTCGGCGGGTTCATCCTGATGACGGTGTTGATGCTGTCGGTCGTCAATCCGCCGGCGAAGTCCGCGGAAACCGTGGGCGAGCAGTCGCCCGGCAACGTGATCGTGGAAGCGCAATGGGCCGATGGCGTCGATGCCGATGTGGACCTCTGGGTCGAGGCCCCCGGCGACAAGCCGGTCGGCTATTCGAACAAGAGCGGCCAGGTGTTCAATCTGCTGCGCGACGATCTCGGCAAGGCCCAGGACGTCACCGACTACAACTACGAGGTCGCCTACAGCCGCGGCATGCCGTCCGGCCAGTACGTCGTCAACGTGCACATGTATCGCGGCATCGGCGTCACCTATCCGATCACCGTGAAGCTGGTGGCGAGCGTGAAGGAAAATCCGCAGGATACCGCCCAGCAGGTCGTCACCACGACCGTGCAGCTGCACCACGAGAATGAACAGGTGACGGCCTTCCGGTTTTCCCTGGATAGCCAAGGGCACCTGGTCCAAGGTAGCGTCAACAACCTTTACAAGGAACTGCGGGTCGCCGCCCAATGATCATCTCGGCCGCCGCCGTCGCCTTCGCGCTGCTGCTCGGCACTTTCATCTTTCTGGTCCTGCCGCGCGGCCGCCTGTGGCAGCGTGCGACCTCCGCGACCGTGTTCCTGGTGTTGATCGCCGTCGTCTATGGCGGCTCCATCGAGTTGCTGAGCCGGCCGAAGCCCCTGCGGCTCGAACTGTGGCAGCAAGCGGACAAGGCCAAGGTCCTCGGCGCCACCATGCGGGAAGGCGAGGCCATCTATGTCTGGCTGCAGTTCCCCGGCACCGATGAGCCGCGCGCCTATGCCCTGCCCTGGGACATGAAGATGGCGCAGCAGTTGCAAAACGCCATGCAGGAAGGTCAGGCCAAGGGCGCCGACGTCAACATGTCCAAGCCGTTCGAGGCCGGCCTCGACGATCGCGAGCCGAAGTTCTACGCCACGCCGCAACAGGCCCTGCCGGACAAGAACTACAGCGGCGGCGACACGCTCGTCTTCGAGCCGCCCCAACCGACCAACTGAGCGGCGGCGGCGGACGCTGTCAGCCCGCCAGCAGGAAATAGCCGCAACCCAGCAGCGCTGAAGCGGCCAGCGTCGGCAGCATCCCCACCTTGAATCGAAACATCGCGACTGCGGCGCCTGCCGCGAGCGCGAGGGACGGCAGCTGGACCGTCTGCCACACCGGCAGCCACAGCCGCAGGCCGAACGCCGCCGTCTCCCGCACCTCGCCGAAGATCGTGTGCAGCGCGAACCAGACGGCGAGGTTGAGGATGACGCCGACGACGGCGGCCGTGATCGCCGACAGGGCCGCATTGAGCGCGCGGTTGGCCCGCAGCCGCTCGACATAGGGCGCGCCCAGGAAGATCCAGAGGAAGCAGGGTGCAAAGGTCACCCACAGCGTGAGCATTGCGGCCAAGGTGCCGGCCAGCCAGGGCGGCAGCATGCCGGGGTCGCGATAGGCGGCCAGGAAGCCGACATACTGCAGCACCAGGATCAGCGGCCCGGGCGTCGTCTCCGCCATGCCCAGCCCGTCCAGCATCTCGCCGGGCCGCAGCCAGCCGAAGCCGCTCACCGCCGCCTGTGCGACATAGGCGAGCACGGCATAGGCGCCGCCGAAGGTGACCACGGCCATCTTGCTGAAAAACACCGCGATCTCGCTGAATACGTCGCCGCCGCCGCGCCACAGCAGCAGCAGCGCGACCGGCCCCAGCCACAACGGCAGCCAGATCGCGAGCACGCGCAATGCGCGCGCGGCCGAGGGCTGCACATGGTCCGCCCGGCCGGCGGCGAACATCTCGTCGACCGCCGTGTTCGCTGGCTCCACGTCGCCGGTTGCGTTCGCTCGCGCTGCACCGGGTGACAGACCGGCGATGCGGTTGGCGACATAGCCGATGACTCCGGCGCCCAGTACGATCAGCGGGAAGGGCAGGTCGAGGAAGAAAATGGCGGTGAACGCCGCCGCCGCCATGGCGATGGCAAATCGGCTGGTGAGGGCGCGCTTGCCGATGCGGACGAGCGCGTGCAGCACGATCGCCAGCACGGCCGGCTTGATGCCGAAGAAGATGCCGGCGACGAGCTGCACGTCGTGGTATCCGGCGTAGAGCAGGCTGAGGCCCAGCATGACGATGGCGCCGGGCAGGACGAAGAGCGTGCCCGCGACGATGCCGCCCCAGGTCCGGTGCAGCAGCCAGCCGATATAGGTCGCCAGCTGCTGCGCCTCCGGCCCCGGCAGCAGCATGCAGTAGTTGAGGGCATGGAGAAAACGCTGCTCGCCGATCCAGCGCTTCTCGTCGACGAGGATGCGGTGCATGGTGGCGATCTGACCCGCCGGCCCGCCGAAGCTGATGAGGCCGATCTTGGCCCACACTTTCAGGGCATCGCGGAATGTCACGCCGGCGGGCGATGGCATCATGAGCGCTGCTCCTTGCGAGCGGTCTTGGCCCCCGCGCGTCGCTTGCGGCGGAAGTAGGTCAGAAGATCCTCGAACACCACCGCGCTGCGCGCGAGGCGCTCGCCATCGTCATCATGGGCCATGGCGATGCCGGCGATCACTTGCGCGATGCCCGGTGCTTCCGCTCGGTCGAACTTGCCGTCCTTGATGTCGATGTCGTGGACGATCTCGCCGATGTGACGAAGGGCGGGATCGTCAAGGCCGATGCGATCGAGCAGCACCTCGAAAGTGCAGCGATCGCCGTCATGTGTGAACTCCGCCTCGAACATGTCGAAGCGAAGCTCGTCGCGGCCCGGCCGGTAGGACTGCCCGCCGACGAACTTGAAGCCGGCATCGGGATCGATGAAGCGCCGGATCAGCCAAGCGCACGCCATGCGGTCGACATGCACGCCGCGCCGCGTCACCCAGGTCTTGCCGACCAGGATAGTGTGGGCGTTCTTTTCCGTTGCCATGGTTTCGCCCCCGGCTGCCGGGCGCAGACGCGCCTCGATTTCCGCCACCAGCCCCTCGGCGGTCTGGCGGCCGCTGGCGCCGAAGAAGTCGATGGCGGCAATCTCGGCCAGCCGCTTGCGCAGACGCTTCACCCTGGCGGGGATTTCGGCCCGCGCCTCTTCCGGCGCGGCCTCGCCATTGCGGGCGCCCTCGGCGACGGCGCGGGCCTCGTCGGCGATCTCGCGATAGTCGGCGTCGCGCGCCTCGTCGAACTGCGCACGGATGTCTTGATCGTTTAGCCCGTCCACCATCTTGGCCTCGCAGATGCAGGCCTCGCCGCCGCCGTCGGCGATCTCGCGCAGCAGCCACTCGAAGTCTTCGCGGGTCTCGTCGCCGGCCGGGAGCGCATAGACCGAATTCTTGATCGCCACCGCCCCCAGGTCCTGCAGCCGACGCCAGATCCGAACCCGGAAATAGGCCGGCTTCGGCGGCAATTGGTGGAGCAGCAGCAGCCACTGTTGGGCTTCGGCGGCGACGGGAGGAGTGATTATCATGATACGATCATATCTCATATTGACAAGAAATGCAACAAGTGTATCATATTCATAAACGCCTGCGCTCGACCGACCTTATGGGGACATGCCATGCCGCATCACATCAAACCGCTCTCATTCAAGCCGCACCGGCTGAATGGCCTGTCGCAGCGCTTGATCGACAGCCACTACGAGAACAATTACGGCGGCGCGGTCCGGCGCCTCAATGCCATCGATCGGCAGCTTGCCGCCCTCGATCCTGCGACCGCGCCGAACTTCCTGCTGAACGGCCTGAAGCGCGAGCAGCTGATCGCCGCCAACTCGGCCGTGCTGCACGAGATCTATTTCGACGGTTTCGGCGGCAGCGGCGAGCCCGCCGGCGAGTTGGCGGCGGCGCTCGACCGCGACTTCGGCAGCATGGCGCGCTGGCGGGCGGAGTTCGTCGCCCTGGGCAAGGCGCTGGCCGGCGGCTCGGGCTGGGTCCTGCTATGCTGGTCGCCGGCGCTCGGCCGGCTGGTGAACCAGTGGGCCGCCGATCATACCCATTGTCTGGCCGGCGGCGACATCCTGCTCGCCCTCGACATGTACGAGCACGCCTATCACCTCGATTTCGGCGCCAACGCCGGCGCCTATGTCGACGCCTTCATGGGCAATGTGCGCTGGGAATACGCCGCGGCCCGCCTGCATGAGGCGCAAGCCCGTATCGGCGCGCCGCCGGCCGCACCCGCGCTTCCCGCCGTCGCGGTCGAGGATTTGCGCGACATGCTGGAGGGCGGAGGCCGGGTTGCGATCCTCGACGTTCGCCTGGCGGAGGACTTCGAAACCGCCCGGGATCTCCTGCCGACCGCGACCCATGTCGATCCCGGCCATGTCGCCGAGGCCGTCGACAGCCTGCCGCGCGACGTCCCGGTCGCCGTTTACTGCGTCTACGGTTTTTGGGTGAGCCAGGATGCGGTGGCGGAATTGCGCGCGCGCGGCGTCGACGCCCGGGTGGTCAGCGGCGGCATCGCCGCCTGGCACGCCATGGGCGGCAAGACCGTTCCCGCGCACTGAACCGCAGACCAGCGGCGGAGCACAGCAGGACCATGGAACCCGGCACCGTCCTTGCCAGCGTCGAAGGTCTGTCGAAGCGCTTCGGCGAGAATCGGGCGCTTGCCGATGTTTCCTTCGAGGTCCGCGCCGGCGAAATTCTCGGGCTGATCGGTCCCAACGGCTCCGGCAAGACAACGCTGATGGAGTGCCTGGCGGGGCTGCTGCCCTGCGACGGCGGATCGTTGCGATGGCGCGGCACCGCCTTGCCGCCGGAGCGACGCAAGCGCGTCATGTTCTATCTGCCCGATGGCATCGCGCCCTATGGCGATCTGGCGGTGGCGCAGGTACTCGCCTTCTTCGCCGGCGTCCATGGCCGGCCACATTCGTCAGTGGACGAGGCGGTCGGGGCGCTCGAACTGCAGCCGGCGCTCGGCAAGCCGGTCGGCGCGCTGTCCAAGGGCTATCGCCGGCGCCTGCTGCTGGCCCTCGCCCTGCTGGCGCCGCAGCCGCTGCTGGCGCTGGACGAGCCGTTCGACGGCTTCGACCTGCGGCAAGTGCAGGGCGTCATGGCGCTGCTGCGCCGCCTGCGCGACGGCGGTCGCACGTTCCTGCTCGCCATCCATCAGCTGACGGATGCCATGCGCATCTGCGATCGCTTCGTCCTGCTGGACGGCGGAAAGCTCGTCGGCGCCGGCACGCTCGATGAGTTGCGTCGACAGGCCGGCCTCGGTTCCGGCGGGCTCGAGGAGGCGTTTCTTGCGCTCACGTGATCCGCATATGGGCGCCGCCCTGACCGCATTGTGGCGCCAGGAGTTGCGCTGCCTCTTCGCCGGCAAGGCGCTGTGGGTGATGCTCCTGCTGCTGTCGCCGCTCGTCGGCTACAGCTTCATTCAGTCGCTGTCGCTCTATGGCGAGGCCAGCCGCACGGCATTGCAATTCCCGGAGCTGGCGCGCGGCATGACGCCGCTCGACGGCATCCTCGTGCCGACGTTCGGAAGCCTCTACCTGGCGACGACCCTGCTGTTTCCGTTCGTCGCCATCCGCCTGATCAGCGAGGAAAAGCAGAGCGGCGCCCTCAAGCTCGCGCTGCAGTTGCCGTTCCGGCCGGCCACCCTGGTGGCGGCGAAGCTGCTGGCGCTGGGCGTCGCCTGGCTGCTGGCCATGATTCCCGCGCTCTCGGCGCTGGCGATCTGGCGGCTGCTCGGCGGACACCTGCACGGCGTGGAGACGGCGAATCTGCTGCTCGGCCATTTCCTCTACGCCCTGCTCATCGCCGGCATCGCCATGCTGGCGGCAACGCTGACCGAAGGCGGCGCCACGGCCGCCATCGTGACGCTGGCCGCGACCATCGGCTCGTGGGTGCTTGATTTTGCGGCCACCGGCCGCATCGGGTGGCTGCGCCAGGTCGCGGCGCTGTCGCTGACCGCCGGTCTGCGGACTTTCGAGCGCGGAATCTTCGCCTTGCCGACGGTGTTGGGCATGCTCGTCGGCGCCGCGACACTGTTCGCGATGACTGCAGTCGTCCTGCCGCTCGGGCGGCCGCTGCGCCACAAGCTCGCGTCATCTGCCGGCGTGCTTGTCGCGGGTGCCGCCATCGGCCTGCTGGCGGCGAAGCCCATGGTCTATGCCGATACGACCGAGGACCGCCGCAACTCCTTTGCGGCGGCGGACGAGGCGGCGCTACGCACGCTGACGCAGCCGCTCGCCATCACGATCAACATGGATCCCGGCGATCCCCGCGTGGTCGACCTCGATCGTGAAATCCTGTCCAAGCTGCGCCGGCTGGTACCGGACCTGTCGATCGCCTTTGGCGAAGTCGACAAGGCCGGCCAGTTCGGCGCTGCCGGCGATGATCGCTATGGACTGATCGTCTACGGCTATGCGGGGCGCCACGACGAGAGCCGTTCCACGAGCCCGGAAGAGGTCCTGCCGCTGATCTATGGATTGGCCGGCGTGAAGGTCGGCGCGTCCGCCGATGCGGCCTATCCGGGCTATCCCCTCGTCGCCGAGGGGCAAACGGCGGCCGTCTGGTTCTACGGCGGTCTGCCGACTCTCTTCGGCCTGTCCTGGTGGCTGATCCGCCGGCGGCCGTTCCGACCTGATCGCAACCAAGGAGGTGTCTGATGCGACGCTCAGCCGTGACTCGCAAGCTCGCCGTCTACGGCGGCGCCACGATCGTTGCCGCCGCCGCCGCGGCAGGCGGCTTGACCTATCTCTCCACGCCGGCGCGTTCGCCGTCGCAACTCGAGTATCTGCCGGTCGGCACTGCTGCGGCGGCCAGCCCGGACCCCGCGGGCGGCATCGAATTCGCCGGCGAGACGGTCGGCGCCGAACCTACGTCGTTCGTCGCGGTGGTCGGCAACTGGGTGATCGGCGTCGACGGCGACAAGCGGGTACTCGTTGTGGACGGCCGCAAATGGGAGGAGGGGCAGCCCGCCGCCGGTCTCGCCGACAAGGCGCGTGCGATCTATGGCGAGCGCTATGCCGAGTTCCTCGACAACGTGCAGTCCTATGCCTACTTCCCCTACGCGGTCGCCAAGGGCGTCGACGACTTCAAGGGCGGCGAGATCGCGCTGCGCTTCAAGCCGATTGCGGGCCGCATCGATCAGGGGGCCGGGATTCTCTTCGACCTCAAGCCGAACGGCGACTACCTGACGCTCCGGGCCAACGCGCTCGAAAACAACCTGGTGCTGTGGCAGGTCGTGCACGGCAAACGCAGCTCCGTCGAATGGGTCAAGGGCACACCAGACCTGACGCCGCAATGGCATGACCTCAAGATCACCGTCAACGGCACGCGCGTCGAGGGCTACCTCGACGGCAAGCTCTATCTGACGCACAGCCTGCCGGAGCCGGTATCCGGCCATGTCGGTATCTGGTCGAAGGCCGACAGCGTCGTCTACTTCGACGACTTCGCTGTCAAGCCAGCGAATTGACTGGAAAGGACAACGCTCATGAAATGGATCACGCGCGAACGCCCGAAGATCGATCGCATCGCCTGTCCGTGGCTGGTCGTGCGCTTCATCGACAAGTCGCCGGAGTTCCTGTTCGTCCCGTCGGACAAGGTGCTTTCGATCGCCGGCGAGACGGGCGCCATTCCCTACGACATTCCGGATGTCGAGCTGTCGCACGACGGCCCGCTCTGCAGCTTCGATGCCTTTCTGAAGAAGTACCGGCTGGACGATCCGGCCCTACATCACCTCGCCGTCATCATCAGGGGTGCCGATACAGGCCATCCCGAGCTGACGCCGCAATCGCCCGGCCTCCTCGCCCTCTCCCTCGGCCTGTCCCACAACTTCCCCAACGACAGCGAGATGCTGCACCACGGCCTGGTCATGTACGACGCGCTTTACAGCTGGGCGCGGGCGCTGCAAGGCGAGACGCACGGCTGGCCGCCTGCCGTCACGACGAGTCCAATCTGAATCCCACAACATCAGGAGGACGACCGATGTTGAAGAGTGAACCTTTTCCTACCTCCTTTAACAAGTACCGCGTCGTGGCGTGGCCGCCGTCACGAACCGATCGCTGGCTCACCAGTGTGGCCGCCGTCTTTTCGACCATCGCCTTGTGGTGGCAGCGCGACCGCAGCCGGCATGTGCTCGCCACGCTCGATGACCATCAACTCCGCGACATCGGGGTAGCGCGCGCCTATGCGCAGCTTGAGAGCGAGAAACCGTTCTGGATGCCCTAGCCGCGAACGCCGGGCCGGCCTCCCCGCCGGTGAGAGGAGCGGGACCGCACTTTCTGCCACCCCAGAGATTTGCGAATTCGGCCGTGTCACTCGAGGCGCTCGTCGACGCCCGGTCCTTTCAGAATAAGCTCCGCGATCTTCGCGCCGATCGGCGCCGGCTCGGGGATGACGTGGGCGGCGCCGGCGCGCTCCAGCTCGGCCGCGTGGGCCTCGTCGTAGGCGCGGGCGAGGATCGGGATCTGCGGCAACACGTAGTGCAGCAGGGCGGTCAATTGGAGCGCCACCTTCGGGTTGTCGACGGCGACGACCACGGCCCGCGCCTGCTCGACCGCGAACGCTTCCAGGATTTCCGGCCGGTCGGCGTCGCCGAAATGGACCTGCAGCCCTTGCCGCCGGGCCTGGGTGACGCGATGAGGATCGAGGTCGAGCGCCACCCAGGTTATGCCGGCCGCCGTCAGGCGCTGGGCCACCGCTCGGCCCACGCGCCCATAGCCGGCGATGATGACATGGTCCTTGAGGCCCGCCATCTCCGGCGCGGCCTCGCTGCGCCCGTAGGTCCGGCGCTCGATCCGCGGCGCCAGGAGGCGGCCGGCCTCGGCCAGCAGCGGGGTCAGCATCATCGAGAGGATGACGACGACGACCAGCTGCTGACGGTCGTCGAGGCTCAGGATCCGTTCGCCGAAGCCGACGCCGAGCAGCACGAACGCGAATTCGCCGCCCTGCGACAGCAGCAGACCGAGACGCAGGGCCTGGCCGGTGGGCAACATCGCCAGGCGGGCGATGCCGGCGAGGATAAGGGCCTTGCCCACGACCAGGGTCGCGGTCAGCAGCAGGATCGTCATGATG
Source organism: Dongiaceae bacterium (assembly GCA_041482855.1). GTDB lineage: Bacteria > Pseudomonadota > Alphaproteobacteria > Dongiales > Dongiaceae > JBGPEQ01. The sequence continues at coordinate 11,464 of JBGPEQ010000060.1, forward strand.
TGCTGCCGCAGCACGGCCACGTCGAGCGACATGCCCACGGAAATGAAGAACAGCCCGAGCAGAAGGCCGCGAAACGGTTGTATCTCCACCGCCACTTGATGGCGGTACGGCGAATCCGCCACCAGCATCCCCGCGAGCAGGGCGCCGAACGCCATGGAGAGGCCGGCGGCCTGGGTCGCGATCCCCGCGGCGAGCACGACGAGCAGCGTCAGCGCCGCGAAGATCTCCGGCCGCCGCGCCGCCGCCACCGGCGCGAAGATCGGCCGCAGGGCCAGGCGGCCGACGCCGAGGATGAGCGCCATCGCCAGGATGGCTTTGACGAAGGCCAGGCCGAGCGCGGCCGCCACGGAGTTCGGCCCTTGGCCGAGGGCCAGCACGCCCACGATCAGCGGCCCGACCACCAGGTCCTGCATGATGAGGATGCCGAAGGCGGCGCGGCCGAACCGGCTGTTGAGTTCGTGCCGGTCGGAGAGCAGCCGCAGCACGATGGCGGTCGAGGACAAGGTGAGCGCAGCGCCGACGACGACGGCAGCGCTGGCGGGGCCGCCGAACGCAAGGATGATCCCCGCGATCAAAGCACCCGTGAGCAGGATCTGACCGCCGCCCAGCCAAAAGATCGCCGGCGGCATGACGCGGATGCGTTCCAGCGGCAGTTCGAGCCCGACCATGAAGAGCAGGAAGACGACGCC
>JBGPEQ010000061.1:0-11948 GCA_041482855.1 Dongiaceae bacterium
CGCCGGCAACGTGCGGTTCAGAAAGCCCTCGACGATCTCCATGACCTCCGCCTCGCTATCGTAGGGCACGAACGGGCGGTCGGCAGTCTCGATGGCCATGGAAGCGATTGTCGCGGACGAGGCTGCCAGCATGACCGACCGGTCGCCGACCCGCAAGCCGGCCGCGAGATCAGGCGGAGACGAGATCCGCGAGCGGCCGCACCTCGCCGCTGCCGGGAAACACGACGCGGTCGATGGCGTCCGGCGGCAGGCCCAGATGATCGCGCAGGATGGCCTTGCAGATCGCGCGCGTGTCGGCGGTGGGGGCGAGGTCGCGGGATTGGTAGAGCCGGTCGTTCGACAGGCCTGGCCATTTCGCGATCACGCGGCCGCCATTGACGGCGCCGCCCATGAGGAAGGCGGCGCTGGCGGTGCCGTGGTCGGTGCCGCCGGTGCCGTTGGGATGGGCGGTGCGGCCGAACTCGGTGAGGGTCAGGACGATAGTCTTGTTCCACACGGGCGCCATCGCCTGCTGCAGGCCGACGAGGCCGTCGGCCAGGCCGGCCAGCACCGGCGCCAAGCGGCCGGCGATCGTGCCCTGGTTTGCGTGGGTGTCCCAGCCAGGGACATCGATCACCGCCACCCGCGGGCCGGCGGGATCGGCGAGCAACTTGCCGACCGTCATCGTCACGGTCTTCACGAGCCCGGCGCCGCGCTGCAGCATGTTCATCTTCACGCCGCCGCCGTCCATGCCGGGGGCGTCCGAGACCTTGTCCACCAGGGCCTGGTCGCCGAGGCCGAGGGCGAGAGCGGGCGCGAAGACGGGATCGTTGCGATAGAGATCGGCGACCCGGTCGAGGAACTCGGCCGAGACCTCCGGCAGCTTGACCGGCGACCAGCTGGTCACCGCGGCATGGCCGCGCAGGACCAGCGGCACGGACTGGCCGACGGCCAAGCCCAGCGTCTGCGTGCCACCGATAAGGCCGAGCGCGCGGTTGAGCCAGCCGTCATGGGCAGCGTGCGGCGTCGCCGTGCCGTTCTCGAGCAGGTCCTGGCCGTCGAAGTGCGAGCGGTCGCGGTAGGGGGTGGCCACGGCATGGACGATGGCGAGCTGGCGCTTGGCGTAGACGTCATGCAATGGCGCCAGGGACGGATGCAAGCCGAAGAAGCCGTCGAGATCGATGGCACCGTCGCTCTGGCCGGGCGCAGCGATGGCGAGATCGCCGCGCAAGGACCGGTAGTCGCGGTCGCCATGGGGCGGCACGGCGGCCAGCCCGTCCATGGCGCCGCGCAGGATGACGACGACGAAGCGGCTATCAGTCGCGGCCTTGGCCACCACGGCGCGCGGAAATACTGCGGCCAACAGGCCCATGCCGGAGGTGCATAGAAGACGGCGGCGGCTTGTCACAATGCTCATCAATCTCACTCCGGCCCCGTTAAAGACTGCATGGCGATCCTGCGCCCTTCGAGACGCTCGCTGCGCTCGCTCCTCAGGATGAGGAATGTTGGAGATGGCATGAAGACTGCTCCTCATCCTGAGGAGGCCGCGAAGTGGCCGTCGCGATGGATGCAACCCACTGATCCCAGCCCCTCATCTCCTCTGGAACTCCGGGCTGGCGAACAGGAGGGCGATGGCTTCGCGGGCGTCGGGCGCGCGCTCGATGGCCTGCAGGGTGTCGCGGGCGGCGACCGGGGCGATGGTCGCATCAGCCAGGGCGATCGGCGAAAGATCGCGCGGCAGGCGCTGGGCCAGGGCCATGCTCCACTCGATGCGCTGCAGGCTGGCCTCGGGGCCGATCCAGCCGGCGGCATCGTCGGGCCAGCCGGCCGGCGACGGGGCGGCGAACGGCGTCTGTCCCAGCAGAGCGAGAGAGCCGACCAGCTTGTCGGTATCGCCGTCGAAAGTGGTGAGGCGGAGCGCCGAGGTGATCAGCTCCTGCGGCGACTTAACTTTGGCGAGCGGATCGGCCCAGGCTTCGGGCGATGCGATCACCGCGCGCGTGAGTTCGCCGAGATCGCCGTCGCTGTCGCGGAACACGCGCGTCAGGCGATCGACGGCGGCGGCCGGCGGCTGATCGGAAATGAAGTGGCGCGCGAATTTCGTGGCGATGTGGCGGGCGGTGGCGGGGTGGCGGGAAAGATCGGCGAGCGCCGCCTCGCCTTCGGCCATTCCGGCCTCGCGGTAGCGCTTGCCCAGCAGCGTCTTGTCGCCGGGTTCGTGGATGAGCCGGTGAAAGCGGAACTGGCCGGCTTCGTCCGACTTCGGCCGGCCGACGCTCCAGCCGGTCAGGATCTTCGCGAATTCCTGCACGTCGGCTTGCGCGTAACCGCCATCGACGCCGAGCGTGTGCAACTCCAGCAGCTCGCGCGCCAGGTTCTCGTTGAGGCCCTTGCCGCGGGCGCGGCCGGCGCGCGAATTCGGGCCGACCGAGGTGGCGTTGTCGAGATAGATCAACATGGCCGGATGGCTGACGACGGCGCGCAGCATGTCGTGGAAGCGGCCGGTGACGTGCGGGCGGATGGCCTCGCGCTCGAAGGCGCCGACGAGCACGGCAAGGATCGGCTTGCCGGCGATCGAGACCGTGAAGTGGTTGCTCCAGAAATGGGCGAGACGCTCGATCAGCGGTGCTTGCGAGCGGATGGCCGCGAGGGTGCGCTGGCCGACCTCCTGGAGATAGAGTGCGCGGGCTTCCTTGCGGAACTGCTCTTTCAGGACCGATTTGTCCTGGATGGCGTTGACGAGATCGCGGGCATGATCGCTGCCGGAGCCGAAGCCGGCAAGTTCCGGCGGCAGGACGACGGCCCGCGCCAGCTGGTCCGTCAGCCAGCCGCTGGGATCGCCGGCCACGCGGTCGAGTTCGCCAGAGGCCGCGCCCAGGCCGAAGCGGTTGAGCGCGACGAAGGCTTCCGGCTTGGCGGTCATTTTAGCCACCGGCGGTCGGCGACGGCGGCGCGGCCGGCAGGCGAAAGCTGCGGCAAAACCGCCTTGACTACGCCATGGATGGCGGCCTGCATCTCCTGGCTGCGCGCCTGCATCGCCTCATAGGCGGCCGTGAGGACGGCGGCATCGAACGGTTCCGACCGCAGTGCCTGGCCGACGGCTCGGCGGGCTTCCTGCAGCGACTGGAAGCGCTGCGCGAGATCGGCACGCCCAGTATCGAATTGGCTGCGCAACAACGCCGCATCGGCGTCGGGCAGCGCGCGCGCGACACGCTCAATACCCAGTTGCAACCGGGCGGGATTGAGCTGGAGATCCAGTTGGCCGCGCTGACCGAGCCGATGGCCGGCGATGACGCCGCCGAAGAAGAGATTGAGCGCGAGCGATACCACCAGCGCGGCGCCCAGCATGGTGATCCAGCGCCGTGCCGTCATAGCAGCGACCCGCCGTCGTCGATGCCGGCGTCGAGGATGTCGGCGAGGTCGATCGTGTCTCCGCTGGCGAAGTTCCCGGGCAGCAAATCGGTCCAGCCGATGACGAAGCCGAGCACGGCCGCCGCCGCCAGCCCGACAGCCTGCGGCCACAGGCGGGAGAGCGACCAATCGAGGGCGATCACGCGCGGCGGGGCGATTGCTGGCGCGCGCTCCTGCGGTCGCGCCGTCGCGCGGGCGATGATCGCGGCCGCCAACTGCTCATCGGCGGGCGGCTTGGCGTCTGCCATCAGCAGCGAGTCGAAGGCTTGGGCCCCGGCCAGCAGAGCGCGGGCCCGGGCCGAGCGCGCGAGCAACGCTTCGGCCCGCGGCCGTTGGCTGGGCGGCCAGCGGGTGGGGTCGGCGCCGTAGGCTGCGATCAGGCGGCGGAAACGCCAAATCATCATGGTGACACCTCCAGGAATTCGGCGGCCACGCCGGCGAGCGCTTCACGCAGCGTGCGCCGGGCGCGCACCAGCAGGGATTCGATGGCGCCCGGCGAAAGCGCCAGGATGTCGGCGGCCTCGCGATTGCTGAGGCCTTCGTAGAAGCAGAGCGTGAGGGCGGCGCGCTGGCGCTCCGGCAGGGTGGCGACGGCGGCGGCCACGCGCCCCGACAGCTGCGCCTTCTCCAGGGTGCGAAGCGCGGAGTCCGCGGGGTCGGCGGGGTCGCCGGCGGCCTCGAGCGCGCTCATGGCCGGGCGGCGCTTGCGGTCGATGCCCAGATTGACCACCACGCGGTAGAGCCAGGTGGTGAAGCGGGCGCCGGGGAACCCGCCCTCCGCGCTGCGCCAGTTGGGCGCCTTGGTCCAGACCCGCAGGAACGCTTCCTGCGCGATCTCCTCGGCATCGCCGCGCGAGCCGGTGACGCGCTGCGCCACCGCCACCGCCTTGTTCAGATGGCGGCGCACCAGTTCGCCGAAGGCGACGCGGTCGCCGTTGCCAATGCGAATCATCAAGTCCTCGTCGGTCGTGTCGGTCATGGTCTCGCTTGCCAACGATCAGCCGTCCCCGCCTCAGCAGATCGCGACGCGCCGGCATGACGCTGCCGCCCCGGACCCAGCGGTCCGGGCTTCCTGCCATGTTACACGGGGGAGGGGGCGGAATCCTGCGGTCGTGTAAGGAAGGTTAACCGCCGATTGGCGCAGATGAACGCCGATGAGCCGAGCGTTGCATCATCGCCGTGCGTACTTCCAGAAGCGCCCCAGCGGGGCGCACCCCAGGATGAGGGTCAGTTTTTGTGGCACAAAGAAAGCTCCTCATCCTGAGGAGCGAGCGCTGCGAGCGTCTCGAAGGACGCAGGGCGGACGTCCAACGGCAGCGAGAGCCGTTCAGTTGGCGGCTTCGCCGGGATGGTCGTCGTCGTCGCCGTCGTCGCGGCGGCGGACGAGGCCGCCGTTGCCGGACTTGGCCTTGCGCAGCGGCGGGCGCGGCAGCGGCGGGCGGGCGGGAGCGATGCGCGGAAGCGGATGGCGCGGCAGGGCCGCGGCGTCCGGCTGGATGCCGTACTTCTCCATCAGGCGATAGAAGGTGACGCGCGAGACGCCCAGTTCCTTGGCCGCGCGCTTGATGTTGCCGCTGTTGATGCGCAGGGCGTCACGCATCAGTTTCTCCTCCAGCTCCTGGCGCGCGCTGGCCAGATCCGGCAACGACACGCGATCGGCCTTGGCCGATTCGGAGAAGGTGATGTCCTGGGCCATGAGCCAGCGGCCCTCGGCCATCACGACGGCGCGGCGGATCGTGCTGATGAGCTCGCGCACGTTGCCGGGCCAGCGATAGCGCTGCATGCGCTCGAGCGCGCTGTCCTGGAAGCCGAGCTTCGGCAGCTTCAGCTCGCTCGAGAACTTGCGCAGGAAATACGTGGCGAGCAGTTGGACGTCGTCGCCGCGCTCGCGCAGCGGGGGCAGCTCGATGGTGAGGGCGTTGAGCCGGTAATAGAGGTCCTCGCGGAACTGACCTTCCCTGATGGCCTCTTCCAGGCTGACGTTGGTGGCGGCGATGACGCGCGTGTCGACCGTGATCGACTTGGTGCCGCCGAGACGCTCGATGGTCTTTTCCTGCAGGAAGCGCAGGAGATGGCCCTGGACTTCGACGGGCAGGTCGCCGATCTCGTCGAGGAACAGGGTGCCGCCGCGCGCCGCCTCGATGCGGCCGATCTTCTGCTTGATGGCGCCGGTGAAGGCGCCGCGCTCATAGCCGAACAGCTCCGATTCGATGATGCTGGTCGGCAATCCCGCGCAGTTGATGGAGACGAAGGGCCCTTGTCGGAACTGCGAGCGATCGTGGATGGCGCGGGCCGCCAGCTCCTTGCCGGTGCCGGTCTCGCCGGTCACGAGCACGGGGGCATCGACCTCGGCGAATTTGCGGATCTGCTGGAAGACGCGGGCGAGCGCCGTGCTGGCGCCGACGACGTGGGCATCGCCCTGGTCGGCGGTGGCCATGATGTCGGCGGCGCGCAGGTCGCTGTTCTCGAGCGCGACCAGGCCGGCGATGTGGCCGAGGCTGAACATCAGGCGGTCGCCGCAGATCGGCAGGCTGTGGAAATCGTGGATCAGGCCCTTCGCCACCAGGGTCGCCAGCTCGGGCGAGCGCGCCAGCGCGGGATCGACGAGCGCGATCAGGCGCAGCCGCGGCGCATATTCCATGAGCGCGGCCGCGCCCTGCAGGGCGGCGGCATCGATGCTGGCGCCGAAATAGAGCAGGCCGGCGATCGGATGCAGGCGATCGATCTGTTGGCGCGCCTCTTCGACCGAACGACAGGCCGCGAGGCGGATGTGCGAGGCTTCGAGGGCCCGCAAGAGGACGGCAGGATCCTTGGACTTGTCGAAGTGGACCGAGACGACCGCGTACGGTGCGCTGACCGCTGCCACCGCCGCTCCGTTCTTCGCTGCGGTTTGTATCATCATCCCCCCGGGCGGATGGATCGTTGATTCGCCGCTCGCCGCCGAATCGAGCAAACGATAGTTTAGTTTTGTTAAAGTTGCCTCACAGGCAATGGTTTTTTAAGCGTTAGCGGCACACCGAGGGTGTGACGCCCATCACACTGCCTGCAATAAACTTAACAAATGTTACCGCGGAGCCGCAGCGGTGGGAAGAATGCGTTTGCGGCACCCGGACTGGGTCGCTGCCGGTCCCATCGGACCGACGCCCCTAGTCGCCTATGCCAAGCCGATCAAACTCTGGTCGATATCGCAATCCACCTTCAGGACGGCATCGCCTTGAGTATAGACATTGAACACTGCGCCGTCGACCGTTTCCTGGCCGAGGGCGCTCCAGCCGCCGCCGGCATCGACCGAATCGCCAGCGCCGCCAAGGACATAGAGGGTGTGCGACTCGTCCGACAGGGTGAGCACGTCGGCTGGGTCGAGCTTCACATGGACGCCGTTGCCGGCGCCGCCCGCGACATCGTCCAGAGTTGCCTGGAACTGCAGGTCGCCTTCGTTGAAGAACAGGTCCGATCCCATGGCTCAGTCCTCTGTTGGCACCTGCATGCGGACCAGGCGGCACTCCGCTTCTGCGGAATGCCGCCGGTCCCGTTCAGTCTAGCTCGCGCCCGTCACCGCAACGACGGTTTGGACGAGAACGTAGGCGTCTTCATTGCCACCGCCCGCGTCGTGCACATAAAGATTGTAGCCGGTCGGCCCGCCTTGACCGCTGGCGGCACCGGCACTGAACCAGTTGCCGCCGCTCAGATTCACCGTGTCACCGGCCTCGCCATCCACCTTAATGGCGTCCTTGTCCGCGAGGGTCCCAAAGTCTACTGGTCCCGTCGGATTGAAGGATCCCGATGGATTGAAGTGACCGGTGCCGAGATCGATCACGTCGCTCGCGTTCAAGGTCAGAGTATCCGTTGAGTCGGCGCTGCCGCCCTGGGCCTCCGTCATCGAAATCGTCTCGATGCCCTCGATCTTGCTATTGGCAAGCGCGGTGAGATCGAGAGTGCCGTCGAACGCCAGGATATCGCCGCGGGTCGTGTCGCCGGCAAGGTTCGAGCTGTCGGCGAACCCGCCATCGACGTGACCAAAGTTGACGTTGTCCTTGAGGATGATCAGGTCGTTCCCGAACTGGTCCGCATCGGCCGTTTCGCCGCTGAAGACCAGATCGCCCGTGCCGGCAGTCACGGTGTCCGCCCCGGCGCCGCCGATCAGGATGTCGATCCCGGCGTTGCCATTCAACACGTCATTGCCGGCGCCGCCCTGGATGTGGTCGTTGTGCGCACCGCCGGTCAACGTGTCGTTGCCCAGGCCACCGCTGATGATGATGTCCGCGGCCGCCAAGTGTTCGTCGATGTTGTCGGCGCCGTTGGTGCCGATGTGGGTCAGCGGCGTGACGACGTTGCCGCCGGCATCGGTCACCGTCAGCGTCAGCAGGGCAGACGACTTGTCGCCGTCGCCATCGATGATCGTGTAGGTAAAGTTCTCGACCTTCGTCCCGTCCACGTTCGCCGGAGTCAGCGTGTAAGCGCCGGTGTCGAAGTGGAAATCCAAAGATCCCCCCAGAACCGCCGGGGTTGCGAGCAGTTCGGCGCCTGCAATCACGACCGCGTTGGCGTCGTTGGTGATGTGGTCGGTTGCCTTGTCATACGTGTAGGTGACGGTACCGATCTTGAGCGACAGCAGGCCGACGCCGCCATTGCCCTTGCCGTCGGCACCGAAGACATCGGCGTTCGGGTCGGAGTCGGTGATGACGTTGCCGTTGAGCGGCGGGCTCGACACCGTTCCGACGAGGGTGGCCAGGAGTTGGCCCTCGTTGAGGACGACGATGGCTGAGTTGCCGTCATCGATGCCATCGTGATTGGCATCCTTGAACGCGACGTCCTCCAGATCGGGATCGTTGGCGGGAATACCCGCGCCGACACCGATTGCGAACGCCTGATCGATGTGATTGGTCGTCAGGAAGTTTTCCCAATCATCGACCGTCCCGCTCGCGCTCAGGCTCTGCGAGGCGGGATTCGGCTTGCCGTCCGAGATGAAATAAACCTCCGTCCGGTCGGCGTCCGGCACCGGATCGCCCACGGTATTGTAGTTGGCGATCGTCGCCTGGATAGCGTCGTTGTAGTGGGTCGTGCCGTTCGGGGTGAGGGATGCCAGATAGGCATTCGCCTCCTCCGGGGTGCTCAGCCACACGGAATGTCCGGTCGTATCGGAGAAATCGACGACCTTGATATGGAGGTGGTCGGCGACCGACTGGTACGCCTCGAACAGGGCGGCGACCGCCGCCTTTGCCAGTTCGAGCCGCGATGAATAGCCGGCGGCACCGGGATCGTCGGCCATGCTACCCGAGCGATCGAACACGATGACAAGATTGATGTCCTGCGACTGCGTATCCGCCGTATTGCCGGTGTCGGGGGTGGCAAGCGGCACGTCATCGACGATGTTGACGGTCAACGTGCTGCTGTTCGTGTTGCCCAGCGTGTCCTTCACCGTATAGGTGAAATCATCGTGTTGCCCATCGCCGTTAGTCTTGTCGTACAGCGTGTAGGTGTAGTCGCCGGTGGCCGCATTCACGTGCAGCTTGCCGTGACCGGTATCCACATCGATGGACCCGGCCACCGCGGCCGTGTCGACGGCGTTGAACGTGATCTTCGAGATCGAAGCGCCGTCGGGATCGCTGAAGACCAGCTTGCCGGTCTCCGTCTCATCGGTATCCACCGGGTTGCTGCCGGTTACCTTGCCGGCCACCAGGTCGAGCCCGTCCTTGTTGAGGTCGAGCGAGGCCTCGTGCACTTCGTCCGTCGCGGGGTTCACGACCGGCGTGCTGGCGCCGACATTGATCGTCAGCGTCGCGGGATCGCTGTCGCCGTCGCCGTCCGTGAGCGTGTAGGTGAACACGTCGGTGCCGGTCACGTTCGCCTTGGCCTGGTACTCGTAGCTGCCATCGGCATTCAGGATCAGCGTGCCGAACAGGCCGGCAATGCCGACGCCGGGTGTGCCGTCGGTCGCCCCGAAGTCGACGTCCGTCACCGTGGCGCCGTCGGCGCCCTTGATGTCGTCGCCCGGGCCATCCGTGCTCGTGCTGTCGCCGGTGATCACGTTGCCGGTCGCCTTGCCGCCGGCGCCGACGCTGTCGACGTCGTCATTGGCGGTCGGTGTGTCGTCGACAATGCTGACCACGAGCGTGCTGCTGTTGGTGTTACCCAACCCGTCCGTCACCGTATAAGTGAAGTCATCGTGCAGCCCATCGCCGCTGGTCTTGTCGTACAGTGTGTAGGTGTAGTCGCCGGTGGCGGCATTCACATGCAGCTTGCCATGGCCGGTATCCACATCGATGAAGCCGGCCACCGCGGCCGTGTCGACGGCGTTGAACGTAATCTTCGAGATCGAAGCGCCGTCGGGATCGCTGAAGACCAGCTTGCCCGTCTCGGTCTCGTCGGTGTCCGCCGGGTTGCTGCCGGTCACCTTGCCGGCCACCAGGTCGAGCCCGTCCTTGTTCAGGTCGAGCGAGGCCTCGTGCACTTCGTCCGTCGCCGGGTTCACGACCGGCGTGCTGGCGCCGACGTTGATCGTCAGCGTCGCGGGATCGCTGTCGCCGTCGCCGTCCGTGAGCGTGTAGGTGAACACGTCGGTGCCGGTCACGTTGGCCTTGGCCTGGTACTCGTAGCTGCCATCGGCATTCAGGATCAGCGTGCCGAAGTTACCGGCAATACCGACGCCAGGCGTACCGTCAGTCGGCCCGAAGTCGATGTCCGTCACGACTGCACCATCGGCACCCTTGACGTCGTCGCCAGGGCCGTCGCTGGTCGTGTCCACACCGGTGATGACGTTGCCGGTCGCCTTGCCGCCGGCGCCGATGCTGTCGGTGTCGTCGTTCGCAGTCGGCACATCGTCGACGATGTTGATCGTGAGATTCGCGTTTGCCTGATCGCCGTCGCCGTCGGTCAGCGTGTAGTTGAACACGTCCTTCACGCCGTCACCGCTCGTGTGGTCGTAGAGCGTGTAGGTGTAGTTCCCGGTCGTCGCATCGACGTGCAACTTGCCGTGACCGGTGTCGACATCGACGAAGCCGCCGACTACCAGACTATCGCTGGCGTTGAACGTGATCTTGGTGATGGAGGCGCCATCCGGGCCTTCGCTGTCGTTGCCCAGGATGTTGCCGGTAACGGTCTCGGCCTTGCTCGCCGGATTGCTGCCAGTCACCAGCCCCGCCACCAGATCGATGCCATCCTTGTTCAGGTCGAGAGCTGCCTCGAACACCGTATTGACGTCGTCAGCCGCCGTCGGCACGCCGTCCTGGATGCAGATGACGAGATTGGCGGGATCGGGGTCGCCGTCCTTGTCCTGGATGGTGTAGGTGAAGGTTTCGTCGACCTCGTTGTCCGTCGGCGAGCCGGGCGCACCGTGCTTCACGTGGTCGGGCGCGACATAGGTGTAGTCGCCGGTCTCGAAATTGAACGTCAGTGTACCGCCGAGATCCGTCTGGATCGTGAGGGTGCCGGCGCCATCGTTGTCGAGAACGTCGCCGCCCTTGCCGGTGCTCTCGTTGTAGTGATTGCCGTCGACCACGAGATCAACGATCTTCGGATCGCCCGCACCGTCATTGCCGAACTTGTCGACCGAGCCGATCAGATCGTTTGCCGGCGAAATGTTGGCTTCCTCGGTCGGGTCGAGCAGCACATTGCCGGACACCGAGGCGTTGCCGGCCGTATTGGTGAGAAGCCCGGCGAGGTCGCCCTGGTCGTCGACAATGACCGACTTGTCGGTATGGTCTTCAACCTTGTCCAGTTCGGTCGTCGTGACGTCACCGCCGATGCCGACCGCAACCACTTCGATGTTGTTCGCGTTGACGAAGGATTTCCAGGTGGTGGCATCCGCGCCGTTGCTGAGCGGATTCGGCACGCCGTCGGACAGGAAGTAGACCGTATTCGTTGCGCCGTCCGGCAGACCCGGCAGCTGGCCCGTCAGCACATTCTGAGCCAGGATCAACGCATCGTCATACTCGGTCTCCGTGGCAAGGCCCTGCATGCCGATCGCCAGGCTGTTGATCGCCGCGATCGCCGCCGCGTAGCCGGGATCGGAGATGCTGTCGAAGGTGAAGGTGCCGAGATTGCGGGCGCCATTATCGTCCGTGCCGCCAGGCAAGTTCTGAGCGCCAGCACCACCGGATGCGAAGGCGATGAGGGTAATCGTCACCGTGCCGTCGAGCGCGGCATACTTGTCGACCAGCGCAGTCAGCGATTCCTTCTCCAGATCGAGCCGCGTCTGCTTGCCGGCAGTGATCGGGTCGATATCGTCATCGTCCATGCTGCCGGAGACATCGGCGATGATCATCACGTTCTGCGTGGCGCCTTCGTTGACGCACTGCTTGTTGTCGAACGCCGTCGGGTGATCGTCCTCGATGCAGATGGTCAGGTGGGCGGAGGCCTGGTCGCCGTCCGAATCCTGGATGGTGTAGGTGAACTGCTCGAGCGCCAGGTCCGAGCCTTCGGCATGCGGATAGGGCTGGTCGAGGAAGAACGTGTAATCGCCGGTATCGCTGTGGAATTCGAGGCGCCACACGCCGTCGTTGGCGCTGAACGTGATGAGGTCGCCGGGGCCGGGCGTTTCGGTCACGCCGCCGGGATAG
>JBGPEQ010000062.1:0-11790 GCA_041482855.1 Dongiaceae bacterium
ATGACGAGATGAAGCCCGCGGACATCGTGCCGATGAAGGAGGATGGCAGCCATGCCGGGCGCCTGAAGCCGTCGAGCGAGTGGCGCTTCCACACCAGCATCATGGCGACGCGACCGGAGGTCGGCGCGGTCGTGCATACGCATTCGATGTTCGCGACCACTCTGTCTTGCCTCGGCCTGGAGATTCCGGCCGTGCACTACATGATCGCGGCGTCCGGCGGCAGCAACATCCGCTGCGTGCCCTACATCACCTATGGCACGCAGGAACTGGCGGACGCCGCGCTGAAGGCGCTGGAGGGCCGCAACGCCTGCCTGCTGTCCAATCACGGCATGATCGTCGTCGGGCCCACGCTCAAGAAGGCGATGTGGCTGGCCGTCGAAGTCGAAACTCTCGCCGCGCAATATTGGCGCGCGCTCCAGGTCGGCAAGCCCAACATCCTCACGGATGCACAGATCAGGACCGTGATGGAAAAGTTCCAGACTTACGGTCAGCCGCAGCCGGCGACCTGCTGCTGAGAGATCGGATCGGCCGAGCCAAAAGGAAACAATGATCGTCGGCATCGATATCGGCACGCAGAGCCTGAAGGTCGCGGTCACCGACCATGCGCTGAAGGTTCGCGGCGAGGCGGCAACACCCTATCGGGCGCAGTTCCCGCGGCCGGGCTGGGCGGAGCAGGATCCCGCTCTGTGGGAGCGCGCGCTCGGGCCGACGATCGCCCGCGCGCTGGGCGAGGCGGGCGCCGCGCCGGCGGAGATTAGGGCGCTCGGCGTTTGCGGCCAGCTCGACGGCTGCGTTGCGGTCGATGCCGGCGGCCGAGCGCTCACGCCCTGCCTCATCTGGATGGATCGCCGGGCCCAGGAGGAGATCGCGGACGTGCCGGCCGCGCTCATCCGCTCGCGCGCGGGTGTCGTCCTCGATGCCGGTCATATGGCGGCGAAGATCCGCTGGCTGAAACGACATGACCCGAGCGCCGCCGCAGCCGTGCGCTTTCATCAGCCGGTGTCCTATCTGGTGGAACGCCTGACGGGCAGGGCGGTGATGGATCACGCGCTGGCGTCCACGACCATGGTCTATGCGATCGATCGGCGGGGGTTCGATTCCGCGCTGCTCGACTGCTTCGAGATCGATGGCGGCGACTTGCCGGCGCTGGCCGAGGCCGACAGCTGCGCCGGCCCGCTGTCAGCGCAGGGCGCCGATCTCACGGGATTATCGTCAGGCATTCCCGTGGCGGTCGGCACGGGCGACGATTTCTCGACTCCGCTCGGGGCTGGCCTGCTGGCGCCCGGCAGGCTCGCCGTCGTTCTCGGCACCGGCGAAGTGGTGGGCACGGTGCATCCGCGCCTGATCGTCGACGACTCCGGCCTGGTCGAGACTCACGCTTATCCCGGCGCCGCCTATTTCCTGGAGAACCCTGGCTGGCTCTCGGGCGGCGCGGTCGCATGGTTGTGCGAGCTGCTCGGCATCGATGGATTCGGCGCGCTCGACGTCGAAGCGGCCGCCGCTCCGGTGGGAGCCGAGGGCGTGACCTTCATTCCCGCGCTGACGGGGGCAATGGCGCCGGAATGGAACGCGCAGGCTCGCGGCTGCTTTTACGGACTGACGCCGTCCCACGGTCGGCCGCATCTGGCGCGCGCGCTGCTCGAGGGCTGCGCCTTCGCCATGCGCGACGTCGCGGACAGGTTGGGGGATATGGGGGCAGAGATACGCAGCCTGCTGCTGCTCGGCGGCGGCGCGCGCAGCCGCCTGTGGGCGCAGATGCGCGCGGACATCATGGGATTGCCGGCGCTCGTGCCGCACCGGGTCGACACCTCGCCGATCGGCGCCGCCATGCTGGCGGGCGTGGCGGCGGGGCTGGTCGAGAATCTACGCACGGCAGCAGAACTTGTGCAGGAGCTCGTGGCGCCGCTGGCGCCGGTGCCGGCGAACAGAGATGCCTACGAGGATGCCTACGGGAGATACCGGCGGCTCTTCGGCTCGCTCAAGCCGATGTTCGGTCCGGCGGTGTCACCGATTGCGGCGCTTGCGGTGAAACGACCGGCCCGGGAGGCCGGCGCCCGGTGAGCAAGGACATGATCGACCAACTCATCGAGGGCTCGCTGCCCGATCCCGATGGCGGCAGCACGCTACGCGTGGCAACGCGCTCGGTGGTGATCGCGCCATCGTTGCAGGGCAGCGAGGCCGATATCGTGGCGCCGCTGGAGCTCGGCCGCCATCTGGCGGTGGTAAGCGATTCGACCACGCACGCGCTGCTCGGTGCGCGCGTCGAACGCGCCCTGGCGAGCCTCGGGCGAGTCACCAGCATCGTCCTGCCCGGACGGCCGCACCCGGATGCCGCAAGCGTCGAGCGCATCCGCGCGGAGTCCGCGACCGCCGATGCGCTCGTCGCCGTCGGCTCCGGCACCATCAACGATCTCTGCAAGTATGCCAGCGCGCGCGATGGCAAGCGCTATGTGGTGTTCGCGACCGCGCCGTCGATGAACGGCTACACCTCGCTCAACGCCGCCATCACCGTCAACGGCCTCAAGAAGTCGCTGACGGCCCAGGCCCCGCTCGGCGTCTACCTCGATCTCGCGATTCTGGCGGCGGCGCCGGCGCGCATGATCCGCTCCGGGCTCGGCGACAGCCTGTGCCGACCGACGGCGCAGGCGGACTGGATGCTGTCCCATCTGCTGTTCGACCGGCCCTACCGCACCATGCCCTTCGTGCTGCTGGCGGCCGACGAGGAGCAGCTGTTCGCCGAGCCGGAGGCGCTGATGGCCGGCGATCTCGCGGCCATGACGTGCCTGGTGCGGACCCTGCTGCTGTCCGGCTTCGGCACCGCCATCTGCGGCAGCAGCCAGCCGGCGAGCCAGGGCGAGCATCTCATCAGTCACTACGCCGACATGTTCGGCGACCATTCCTGGCCCGAATCCTTCCATGGCGAGCAGATCGGCGTCACCACCTTGACCATGGCGCGGCTGCAGGAACGGGTGCTCGCGGGACCGCCGCCGGAGCTGCAGGCGAGCGCGGCCGACGAGGTCGCCTTCGTCGCCCGCTATGGCGAGGATCTCGGCCGCTCCTGCTGGGCTGAGTTCGCGCAGAAGCGACTCGATGCCGCCGGCGCGCGCGCCGCCAATGAACGCATCGCCGTCTCCTGGGACCGCATCCGGCAGGCCATCGCGCGCGTGACTCATCCGGCGCTTTTCCTGGCCGATGTGCTGCAGCGCGCCGGCGCCCCGACCGCGCCCGAGGCCCTCGGTTGGCCGCGACAGTTCTACCACCGCGCGGTGCGTCACGCGCGCGACATTCGCGGCCGCTATACATTCCTGGACCTGGCCGCCGACAGCGAGAGGCTGGAGCCGGTCAGCGAGCTGGGCTAACTACGGGAGTGGAAGCGGGAACGGGTCAGCACAGTTGGCAGCGCAGCGCCTCGCTGTCCATCCGCGCGACGCTCGGAAAGCAGAAGGGCGGCCCTATGGGGCCGCCCCTGCGATCGTTCGTGGATTGGCGATGCTGCTTTACGCTGCCGCGACCGCGCGCAAGTGGGTGACCGTGCTTTTCTCGGCCGGCTCGGACTCGCTCGCCGCCACTGCCCGCTCTGCCTTGGGCTCGACGCGGGCCGGCGTCGGCATCGACGGGTTGATCGCCGGCAGCATGTTGCCGGTCATGGCGCCGAACTGGCCCTTGATCATGTTGACGGCGTTCTGCAGTACGACCTCCATGCGGCGCTCATGCTCGGTCCGCCAGCGCGCCTCGGCGGCGGACATGCGCTCGGCCTCGGCCTTGCGCCAGGTTAATTCGATGGTCGCCATCCGCTCGCCGTCGCCGCGCCGCCAGGCCACTTCGGCCGCGGCCATGCGCATGTCGTAGAGCGCGGTCAGCTGCGTCTCGATGGCCGCGATCTGCTGCTGAGTGGCGGCCTGCAGTTCGGCCTCGGTGCGGCTGCGACGCTCGGCCTCGGTCGCCTCCCAGGCGGCCTTGGCGGCGGCGAGGATCTCGTCGATCTTGTCCTGGGACACGCCGGCTGCGGCGACCTGCTCGGCGGCCTTGGCCTGCCACGCGGCCTCCAGGGTCGCCAGGCGCTCGTGATACGCCTGCGACAGCTTGGCTTCGGCCGCGGCCATGCGGGCGTCGTATTCGATGCGCAGCCGGGACTCGATCTCCGACGCATTGGCGGTGTCCGTGAAATTTGTCTGGGTCGCCCGCTGCTCGGCCTCGACCCGCCAGCGCGCCTCGGCGGCGCGCATTTCCTCGTCGCGCTGGGCATTCAGGCGGGCCTCGACGGCGGCAACCTGCCGCTCCAATTCGGCCTTCCATTCGGCTTCGGCGGCATTGCGGTAGCCCGCCTGCTCGGCCTGCCAGCTTTCGCGCACGGCGGCCACGCGGCGCGCCTCGTCGATCTGCCACTCGCCGCGCGCATCGGCCAGCCGACGCTCGGCCACCGCCTCCCACTCGGCGCGGGCCGCGGCCAGAGTCTCGGCCTGCTCGCCGCGCCAGCGTTGACGCTCGTCATCGAGCAGCGCGTCGATGTCGATCGATGGCGTACCGTCGCTGCCCGGGCGGACCGCCTGCTTCGCGCGCCAGCGCGCCTCGACGGAAGACATCTGCTCCTTGTGCCGGGCGGTCAGCCGGGCCTCGGCGGCCACGACCTGGCGCTCGATCTCGCCCTGCCATTTCGCTTCGAGCGCGGCCGTGCGCATCTGCTCTTCGGTCGCCAGCAGGCTTTCGATTACGGCCAGCTGGTCCTGATGCTGGGTGCGGATGCGCGCTTCCGCCGTCGACACCTGCCGGGTCGTTTCGACCTGCCATTCGGCCTGCGCGACCGCGATGTACTGCTCGACGGCATTGCGAATCTCGTCGCTGGCCTCGATCTCCGGCGGCAGCTCCGGCGCATACGCGGCCGCCGAAATATCGCTGGGCAGCCGGATGACGTTGTCCGGCAATTCGATGGGCGAACCGCCGTTCAATGCAGATGGCTGCGCGCTCGACGCCTCGGGTTGGGCGGCGAGCGGCGTGGTCACGGTGATCTGGATCTGCCCCTTGGTCTTGGCCAGATCGCAGTCGAACGAATCGGGTGTCAGAACGTAGACGGCGAGCGTGTGAGTCTGGCCATCTGCCTGCGCCGCCACGAAATCGACCTCGTCCATCTCATGCGGCAGGATGGTCCAGCTGCGGCCGGCCTTGCACTGGCCCGCGGTCAGCGACGCGCCGGGCGGCAGGTCGTCGACGATGATGCGGTCGGTGCTGCCGACGCCGATCGCCGCGAGCTTCGATCTCAGCTCGAGCGCCACGCGCCGCGACCCATCGTCGTTCAGCAATGATCTAATGGCCTGCGAGACCGATGTTTGGGACCCGAAGGATTGGCCGCCATCCAGCATCGATTGTAACCCCGAATTTCTTTTGCGCTCTGAGGAAGTAAATAGATACTCAATATTCGTAAACAAACCGTTAGCATTAACCCTTTATTCAATTTTAGGCGACCTTGCGATGAATGAGTTTCGTATTGGTTTATGCGACGTTCACCCGGTGAATCAAATGCATAGATCGGCAGATGGCCGCCGCCGCGGGGCCGCGCCGGGTCTTGTTACACGATGTGATCGGGGAAGGCGCGAAGAGGCCGCGCTCGGCGGACTGAGAGCGCCCTATCAAGCCGCCGCAGTCTTGCGCCAACGGATATCTCCGTCGCTCGCCGTGGCTTCTCCGGGGCCGCGGTCGTCTGCGTGGTCGCCGCGCGCGTCCGGCGGGGCGGCCTGCGCCGCCGGCGGCGCGCTCATTGTCGGCTCGATGGCCGGAAGGGGCTGGGTGCCGTCGATGTTGCCGAGCTGACCCTTGACCATCGTATCGAGATTCGCCAGCACCACTTCCAGCCGCTTGTCATGGTCGGTGCGCCACTTCGCTTCGGTGGCGGTGACCCGTTCGGCTTCGCGCTTGCTCCAGGCCAACTCTGCCGCCGCCAGACGCTCGTCGTCGGCCTTGCGCCAGGCGGCGTCTGCGGAGGCCATGCGCATCTCGGCGAGCGCGGCATGCTGCGCTTCGAGCTGGGCGACGTGGCGTTGGTGGGCGGCGGCCAGCTCGGCTGCATCCTTCGCGCGTCGTGCGCCCTCGTCGATCTCCCACCTGACACGCGCTTCCGCGACGGCCCGTTCGATGGCAGCCGGGTCGACGGCGCTCGACGGCGGGCCGTCCTTGGCCTTCATGGCCGCTTCGACCGCGGCGAGCCGCTCCCTGTACGAGTCCGCCAGCTTGGCCTCGAGCGCGGTCCGCTGCTTGACCGAATCGGCGCGCCATTCTTCCACGGCCTCCACCACGCGCGCCTCTTCCTCGGCCTGCCACTGCTGCCGCGCCGCGGCCAGGCGCTCCTCGAACTCCGCCGCGGATCCCGCTGTCGCTTCGCCGCTCCCGCCGGAATTGCTGCGCAGCCGCGCTTCGAGGCCGACGAGGTGCTCTTTGGCGCGCGCCTTCAGCGCAGCCTCCGCATCGGCCGCCCGGCGATCCATCTCGGCTTTCCACTTGGCCGCGACCGCACTCGTGCGCGTGGCTTCCTCTTGCGCCAGCACGGTCTGGATCTTGCTCAGCTGCTGCAGGTGCGCGGCCTTGAGCCGCTTCTCCGCCGCCGCAATCTGGTTCTTCACGTTGGTCTGCCACTCCGTGCGCAGGGCGGCGAAATGCTTGTCGAAATCGATCGGCGGCGTCGCCGCGGCCGGCGCGGGCGCCGCCGCTGGGGCTGGCGTCGGTGACGCTGCCGGTGCGGCCGCCGCGATCGGCGCTGCCACCGTGGGCTGTGGCGCTGGCGCTGGTGCTACGGCCGCGATCGGAACAGCAGCGGCGGGCTGGGGCGCTGGCGCTGCGGGCTGGAGCGCGGCAGCGATCTGTTGGGGCGCGGCCGCCGGGGCCGCCTTCAGCGCCGGATCGGCCGGCAACAGAATGACGGTATCGGCCGCCGCGGCGGGTTTTTTCGGCGCGGCTTCCTCGAATGTCTCCAGCACCGGCAGCGCGGCCAGCGGGACGGCGAGCGCGAACTGGACCTTGCCCTTCGTCTTGGGCAGGCCGTGATCGCTCGCGTCAAGGGTCAGGAGGCAGACCTTGAGAGTGTAGGTCTCACCGTTCTCGTACAGCGGAATGAAGGCGGCGTTGTCGATCTCGGCGGCGCGCACGCTCCAGCTGCCGTCGGGCTTGCATTCGCCGACGGTCAGATCCGCGCCCTCCGGCAGGCCCTCGATGACGATGAGGTCGTCGCCGCCGATGCCGAACTTCTGGAGATGCGAGCGCAGATTCAGCGGCAGGGCTGCCGGCGGATTCCAATCGAGGGAATCGTCTACTATCCCGAGAGTTGCGACGTCCTGCGCCATATGTGCCGCAAATTGAAAAGAGGAGCGGTCCCCCTCAGCAGGGGGCGATGACAGTCCGCGCGTAAAGATGGATTTACTCGAATGAAGAAGGAGTTAATTGTTAAGTCTGCCGCTATTTTTATGGAACATTAGGACGATTCCCAACGGCCTTGGGTGCTGGGATAAAATCATTCTGCAACAAGGAGTTGAGAAGTAATTCTAAACATCCGTAGGAAGCGCGGGTCGGCGGCTGCGGCAGTGATGCACGGCATTTTTGCCGCAGGCGTTAACCATTGGAGACCGCGGCAATGCCGGAGAATCCGGCGCGGACGGCCTATTGGAATGCGGCCGTCGCCGCTCCCGGCATGAGCGTCGAATCGTAGCGGGTGCCGCCCGACGGGATGGTCCAGATGATGCGCTCGCCGTCGCGATAGATGTCGTAGCAGCTCTCGCCGGACATCTGCCATTGGGAGCAGTATTGGTCGTGAGCGGCGCGCCAGCGGCCGCGGTCGGTGCCGCGCTTGGTCGTGTAGTCGGTGGCGCCGCTCGGATCGAAGAAGCTGAAGTACTCAGTCTGGCCCCACATCCCGTGCACGGTGTTGCCGGCGAAGGCCTTCTGGATCTCGTCGGTCGTGAGTTTCTTTTCTTCGGCCGCCGAAGAGCGTGGTGCCAAAGAGCAGGCAATTGCGGCGACGAGCACGAGATGAGCGCGCATGACGGTGTTCCCGTGACGGAGAGCTGTCCTAGAGCACACTGACGGCGACGCGATATTCCCGCGCCCCGCCTTCGAGCCAGGCCCATAGATGCTCGGCGAAGCTGTTGAGGACGAGAATTTCGAAGCTTGGCACCTCGTCGGTCTGGCGCAGGACGATGTTGGCGCCGGCGAAGCCGGTCTGGACGCAGCGGCCCGGCCCGAAGACGCGCGGGTGCAGGTCGATGCTCGTGCCCTTGGCCAGCAGTTCGCGGGCGCGCGGGCCGGCGATGGCGATAGTCGTGCGCGCCTCCGAGACATCGGTCACGGCCGCATGGATGTCGCCGAGCGCTGCCCGCAACCGCGCTGCGATTTCGTGCTCGCCGCCGCTGGGGCCGAGGATCAGCCATTCGTCCGGGCCGAGCCACAGGCAGGCAAGGGCGCCCTCGCCGGTGAAGCTGTTGGCCTCCGCCGGCAGGCGCAGTCCGGTGGCGCTGTGCAGCGCCTCCGTGAATTGGCGGTCGTCGGGTTTGCCGCGCAGGTTGATCTGGCAGCGATGCGGCCGCTCGCCCATGACGATGTCGGCGCCTGTCGTGTCGGCCGCCGCCTTGGCGGCGAGACCGCGGTGGGCGAGGGGCGTGCGGCGCAGATAGGCTTCAACCATCGAGCCGCTTCCCTTCGGGGTCGAAGAATCTGGGCTCGGCGATCTCGGCGCGGATGGTGCGGCCTTCGAGCGGCACATGCACCGTTTCGCCCATGCGATTGCGGCCATTCTTGACCAGCGCCAGCGCGATCGAGCGGCCGCAGTTCGGGCTGTAGTAGCTCGAAGTGACGTGGCCGAGCATGGCCATCGGCGGCTTGTCCTTCAACTCGGCGACGATCTGGCCGCCCTCCGGAATGACTTCGCTCGGATTGTCGGTCAGCAGGCCGACCAGCTGCTTGCGGTCGGCGCGCGCGGTGTCCGGCCGGGTCAGCGAGCGCTTGCCGAGGAAATCCTTCTTCTGCTTGCTGACGATCCAGCCCATGCCGAGGTCGTGGGGCGTGACTGTGCCGTCGGTCTCCTGGCCGACGATGATGAAGCCCTTCTCGGCGCGCAGCACGTGCATGGCTTCGGTGCCGTAGGGCGTGATGCCGTATTTCTCGCCGGCGGCCATGAGCGCCTGCCAGAGCGCCATGGCGTAGCTCGGCTGCACGTTGATCTCGTAGCTGAGCTCGCCCGTGAAGCTGATGCGATAGACACGCGCGGGAACGCCCGCGACGGTGCCGTCCTTGAACGACATGAACGGGAAGACCGCGGGATCGAGGTCGATATCGCCGGTCAGCTCGGCCATCAGCTTGCGGGCCAGCGGTCCGGTGACGGCGGCGACCGCGAACTGCTCGGTGACGCTGGTGCAGTAGACGCGCATGTCCGGCCATTCCGTCTGCAGCCAGCTCTCGAGCCAGCCGAGCACGCGGGCGGCGCCGCCCGTGGTCGTCGTCATCAGGAAATGATTCGGCCCGAGCCGCGTGGTGACGCCGTCGTCGAACACCATGCCGTCCTCGCCGCACATAACGCCGTAGCGGCTGCGGCCGACTTCGAGCCTGCTCCAGGCATTCGTGTAGACCCAGTTAAGCAGCTCGGCGGCATCCGGCCCCTGGATGTCGATCTTGCCGAGGGTCGAGGCGTCGAGGATGCCTACGGACGTGCGCACCGCCTTGACCTCGCGATTGACGGCGTCGTGCATGCTCTCGTCCGGGCGCGGGTAGTACCAGGCGCGCCGCCACTGGCCGACGTTCTCGAACTTGGCCCCATGCTGCTCGTGCCAGTGATGCAGTGCGGTGCGCCGGATGGGATCGAGCAGGTCGCCGGACTCGTGGCCGCCGAAGGCGCCGATGGTCACGGGCGTATAGGGCTGGCGGAAGGTGGTGACGCCGACGGAGGCGACGTCGGTGCCGAGCGTCTGCGCCATGATCGCGAGGGCGTTGACGTTGCTGGTCTTGCCCTGGTCGGTGCCCATGCCCATGGTGGTGTAGCGCTTCAGATGCTCGACGGAGCGATAGCCCTCGCGGTGGGCCAGCAGCAGGTCGGCCGCGGTGACGTCGTTCTGGTGGTCGACGAAGGCCTTCAGTCGCGTCGCCGGCTTTTCGGAGGGCACCAGCCATACCGGACGGAGCGCATCGACCGTGCCGGCCAGGGCCGCGCTCGGGCGCGAGCCCGGATTGCTCGCGCGGAAGCCGGCGTCGCCAGCGGCAGCCAGCCCGGCCTCGAAGCCCTGCTCGACACAATCGGCGAGCGCGAAGCTGCCGGCACAGGCGCCGGCCGAGCGCTGCTTCTGTACCGCCTTGTCCGGGACGAAGGCGGCGATGGCGTCGTCGAAGCGCAGGCTCCCGCGCGACTGGGAGAACAGGTGCACGGTCGGGTTCCAACCGCCGGAGTGGAGGATGCAATCGCATTCGATCTCGCGCGGCGCGCCGGCGAAACCGTCGCCGTTGGCGACGAGCTGCCTGACGGTGGCGCCGCCGACCCGCCGGCGGCCTCGGGTAGCGGTGATGGCGTGGCCGTCGAGGATCTCGATGTTCTTGCGGCGCGCCTCGGTCGCCAGCGCGCCCATCGGCGACCGGCGCAGATCGACCACCGCGGCGATGGACATGCCGGCATTGGCGAGATCGATCGCCGCCGCATAGGCGCTGTCATTATTGGTCATGATGAGTGCGCGCTTGCCCGGCATGACGGCGTAGCGGTTGACATAGGTGCGCGCCGCCGCCGCCAGCATGATGCCCGGGCGGTCGTTGTCGGCGAATACGAGCGGCCGTTCGAGGGCGCCGGTCGCCAGCACGACCTGGGCGGCGCGAAGTTTCCACAATCGCTGCTTGTAGAGCGCCTGGCCCGGCGGCAGGTGATCGCCGGCGCGCTCCACCAGCGCGATGTAGTTGTGATCGTAGTAGCCGAAGGCGGTGGTGCGCGGCAGCAACCGCACCTCCGGCATGGATGCCAGCTCGGCCAGCGTGTCGGCGATCCAATCGGCCGAGAACTGGCCATCGATGGTATCGGGCGCGCCCAGGAGCGTGCCGCCGAACTCGGACTGCTCGTCGCACAGGATGACGCGCGCGCCGCTGCGGCCGGCGGCCAGTGCCGCCGACAGGCCGGCCGGGCCGCCGCCGATCACCAGCACGTCGCAATGTCCATGGGTCTTGTCGTAGTGATCGGGATCGGGCGCCACCGGCGCCATGCCGAGGCCGGCCATGCGGCGGATGAACCTCTCGTAGGTCATCCACAGGCTCGGCGGCCACATGAAGGTCTTGTAGTAGAAGCCCGCCGGGAACAGGCGCGACAGCAGGCTGTTGACGGCGCCGAGATCGAGCTCGACCGACGGCCAGCAGTTCTGGCTGTTGGCGGAGAGACCTTCGTACAGCTCCGCCACGGTGGCGCGGATGTTGGGCTCGGTGTAGGCGCCGGCGCCGAGCTGCACCAGCGCGTTCGGCTCCTCGGCGCCGGCGCTCATGATGCCGCGGGGACGGTGATATTTGAAGCTGCGGCCGACCAGCGTCACGCCGTTGGCGAGCAGCGCCGACGCCAGGGTATCGCCGAGATAGCCGCCATAGCTGCGGTCGTTGAACGTGAAGCGGAGCGGCCTCGACCGATCGATCCGCCCGCCCTGCGGCAGACGATAGGGCTGGGTCGTCATCGCATCTGACTCCGGCCCCAAATGCAATTCGGGTCGGCGGTGCAGAGACAAAGCTCCCCCTCCCCTTGCGGGAGGGGGTTGGGGGAGGGGTCTGCGCGCGGCAGCGCGCCGAGAATCCAATCGAGCC
>JBGPEQ010000063.1:0-11789 GCA_041482855.1 Dongiaceae bacterium
CCGGGGCACCATCCGCTATCGCTCGACGCGCTCGCCGGCGGAGATCGAGCAATATCTGGCGCCGCTTCTGCTGCACTTCTTCAACCACCAGACCCATCACCGCGGGCAGGCGCACTGTCTGCTTACGGCGATCGCGGGCGAAGCGCCCTCCTTCGACCTGCTGGTGTTCCAGCGAGCGACGGGCGTCAGCCTCGTAAAAGGACAAGGCGGCCGCTTTACCCAGCCGGAGCGACGGCCAACGGCCTCAGCCTGACAGCGCGCGCCGGGCCGTCCGCTTCGGTGCCGCCGGCCGGCGCAGCGGAAGGCGCAGCAGCGGCTTCACCTCCTTGAGGACGAAGCTGCTGTGGATTTCGCGCACGCCCGGCAACTGTCCGAGTACATGGAGCGCGAATTCGGCGTAGCCGTCGAGATCCTCGGCCACCACTTGCAGGAGGAAATCGTGCTGGCCACCGACGATGTGGCAGGCGACGATTTCCGGGCGTCCCAGCACCGCCTGCTCGAAGGCGCGATGGGCGGCGGTGTCGTTGCGCTCGATGGAGACGCTGACGAACACGGTGACGCCGAGGCCGAGGCGGCGCTGATCCAGCACCGCCTGATAGCCGCGGATGGCGCCCTCCGCCTCCAGCCGCTTCACCCGCCGCCAGCAGGGCGAAGCCGACAAGCCGACCTGCTCGGCCAGCTCATGGTTCGTGAGACGGCCGTTTTCCTGCAGGGCGGCGAGAATCTTCAGGTCGTAGTCGTCGTGTTCGGTCATGGCAGCTCATACCTGGAATCGGCTGATTCAGGGAATATTCTACCGTGTTTCTCTCGATTATCGGGACAATAAAGAAAGGATTTTCCTGCATGTGGTGCGTATCGTTCGCTCCCGCTTTTCAGCATTTGCGCCCGAGCGAACCGCCATGAGCGAACCGACGCCGCTTTCCAACCTCGCCGCCGGCGCCCGCGACACCGTGCCGATGATGGTGGGCGCGGTTCCGCTCGCGATCATCTACGGTGCGCTGGTGGCGGCCGGTCCGATGGCGCTCTGGCATGGGCAATTGATGTCGGCGGCCGTGTTCGCCGGATCGAGCCAGCTCATCGCGCTCGGGCTGGTGGCCAGTCATGCCGGTCTGCTGGTCATCTGGCTCACCACCTTCATCGTCAACCTCCGGCACATGCTGTATGCCGCGAATTTGCTTCCTCATGTGGCGCATCTGCCGGCGCGTTGGCGCTGGCTGCTGGCGGTGCTGCTGACCGACGAGACCTTCGCTGTCATGACCGGCTTCTACTATCGCCATCCGCAGGCGCCGCTCGGTCATTGGTACTTCCTGGGCTCGGCAGGCGGCATGTACGTGAACTGGAACATCTGGACCCTGATCGGGCTGCTGTTCGGCGCCGCGTTTCCGGGAATCCAATCGCTCGGGCTCGATTTCGCGATGGCCGCGACCTTCATCGCGATCGTGGTGCCGCTGCTGGTCAACCTGCCGCGGCTGGCGGCGGCGCTGGTGGCCGGCGGGCTGGCCTATCTGTGGCGCGACCTGCCCTACAATCTCGGGCTGCTGGCGGCCGTGCTGGTGGGCGTCCTCGTGGGAATATCGCTCTCGCGCTATCGCGCGCGCGGGGGCGCGACGCAGGAGGATCCGGCGTGAACTATGCGCTGATGATCGCGGGCATGGCGGCGGTAACAATCGCCATTCGGGCGGCGATCTTCGTGCTCGGCGACCGCATCATGTTCCCGCCGCTGGTGCGACAGGCGCTCGACTTCGTGCCGGTGACGGTGCTGAGCGCGATCGTCGTGCCGATGGTGGTGGCGCCCCATGAGGCCGGGCTGGAGATCACCTGGCGCAATCCGCAGCTGGTGGCGGCCATCGTCGCGGTAGCCGTGTGTGCGCTCACGCGCCACCAGCTGCTCACCATCGTCGGCGCGATGGCGGTGTTCTTGGTCTGGCAGTTCGGAATTCTAAGTTAGGTAAACCACAGAGCCACGAAGAGCACGCAGGCGCCGACGCCGTCTTTGTGTTCTGCGTGTCTTTGTGGTGAACCTTCTTGCCGATGAACGTCCAGCACGCCGAGTTGTCCTTCGAAGGCAACGATCTTCGCCTCGAATATGCCTGGCTCAACGTCGAGCAACGCGACGCGCCACCGATCGTTTTCCTGCATGAAGGATTGGGGACGCTCGCGATGTGGGGCGGTTTCCCGCAGCGGCTATGCGACGCCGGCGGCTTCCGCGGATTGCTCTATTCCCGCTACGGCTATGGCGGCTCGACCGCACGGCCGGGGCGGGAGCAATGGCCGCTCGATTATCTGGAGCGCGAGGCGCGTCAACTGCTGCCGGATTTCCTGCGCGCTGTCGGTGCCGATGCTCGGCCTTGGCTGTTCGGCCACAGCGACGGCGCCTCGATCGCGCTGATCTACGCGGCTGCTTTGCCGAACGCACTCGCCGGCGCGGTCGTGCTGGCGCCGCACATCTTCGTCGAGGAGGCGACCATCGCCGGCATCGCCGCGGCGCGGCGGAGCTACGAGACGAGCGACCTGCGGCAACGGCTGGCCCGCCGCCACGCGGATCCTGACGCGGCGTTCTGGCGATGGCATGACCGCTGGACCGATCCGGCGTTCCGGGACTGGAACATCGAGGCGCTGCTGCCGGCGATCCGCTGCCCGCTGCTGGCGATTCAAGGCGAGGGCGACGAGTACGCGACCATGGCCCAGCTTGATGGCATCAAGCGGCAGGCGCCGCAGACCGAACTGCTGAAGCTCGCCGCCTGCCGCCACTCGCCTCATCGCGATCAGCCGCAAGCGGTGATCGACGCGGTCATTCAGTTCATCCGCGATGTTGGCCCTTGACATCGATAGTAGTTAGATATATCTAAATAATCGATATATCGAAACACTATCGAGGTAACAATGTCAGGAATGCACAGAGAATCAAGAGGTTGTCATGAGAAGCGGTTCGCTCGCCGCGAGTACGAACTGGGTGGTGGCCGCTATGGCCGGCAGCGCCATCATTGGGGCGAGGGCGGGCACCGGCGCGGCCGGGTGTTCGACCAGGGCGACCTGCGCTTCGTCATCCTGGCGCTGATCGCGGAGAAGCCGCGCCACGGCTATGAGCTGATCAAGGCCATCGAGGACAAGCTCGGCGGCGCCTACAGCCCGAGCCCGGGCGTGGTCTATCCGACGCTCACCCTGCTGGAGGAGCTGGGCCATGCGCGCGTGGACGCCGACGCCGGCGGCAAGAAGCTCTACGAGATCACGCCCGAAGGAACCGCCTTCCTGGAGGCCAACCGCCCGACGGTCGACGCCATCTTCGGCCGCATGGCCGAGGTGAGCGCGGCCCAGGGCGGCGAGCCGGCGCCGCAGATCCTGCGCGCGATCGAGAACCTCCGTTTCGCGCTGCGGCTGAAGCTCGCGCGCGGCGGCCTGAGCGACGATCAGGTGCGGGACATCGCGGCCGTCCTGGATGACGCCGCCCGCAAGATCGAGCAGAGCTGAGGCGCTACAGATCCTCGTAGCGGCAGAAGACGAGGCCGAGGTCTGCCGCTGCCGCGACGGCGACAAACGCGCGCAGACGTCGGAAGTAGTGCATCAGCTCGAGGAAAGTGCTGTCGGCGAACGCGGGATTCCACAGCCGGCCGGGATACACCATCTGCCCGGCCACACCCGCCAGCATCTTCGGCGGATCGAAGCGGCGGCGCAGCGTCGATTCCGGCAGAGCCGACAGTTCGCTCGCCAAGGCTTTCGCGGTCGCCGCGAAGATGGCATGGGTGGGATCGTCGGCGGTTGGGTAGCGCACATCGCCGTGCTTGAGGGCGCTGAACGGCAACGCAGCGCCCGCTTCGGCCGTGAGGAGGAAGTCGATAGCGTCCCAGAAGTCGTGCAGCAGGCAGGCGTTTCGACGGCGCGTGATTCCGCGGAACAGTGCGCGCAACCCCTCCGCATCGGACGCGAATCCGCGGATCTCCTCATCCGTCGCCGTCAGGATGCCTAGGCTGATGCCCATGCAGCCTGATCACGCCGGCACGGCGTGGCCGAGCCAATCGATGGCGGCCTGCACGCCGCCTCTGCCATGGGGAATGCCGAGTGCCACCAGGCCGGTCTCGACGACCGCCAGCGTGCCCAGCACCATCGGCGCATTGACGTGCCCCATGTGGGCGATGCGGAAGGCCTTGCCGTCGAGCGCACCGATGCCGATTCCGACGACGACTCCGCACTTTCGGTTGCAATAGTCGAGCAGCGGCTTCGGGTCGCGGCTGTCGTTCAAGAGCACGGTGGTCACGGAGTTCGAGCGCTCGGCGGCCGCGCGGATGTTGAGCTCGAGCGCGCCCTCCTCGCTCCACGCGAGAACGGCGCGGCGGACCGCCTCGGCCAGCAGCCGGTGGCGCTCGGCGGCATTCTCGAGGCCCTCGGCGAACAGCATGTCGAGCGACTGGCGCAGGCCGAACAGCATGTGCTCCGGCGGCGTGCCGCAATATTTCTGGTAGTGCTCGGGGCCCTCGCGGAAGGTCCAGTCCCAGTAGGGCGTGCGCAGGCCGGCGCTTTGGTGGGCGGCCTTGGCCTTGTCGTTGGCGGCGATGAAGCTCAGGCCCGGCGGCAGCATCAGCCCCTTCTGCGAGCCGGTGACGGCGACGTCGACGCCCCAGGCGTCCATCTCGAACGGCATGGTGCCGAGCGAGGCGATGGTATCGACCGCCAGCAATGCGCCATGGCCGGCGTCGTTCATGGCCTTGCGGATGGCCGGGATGTCGTTGACCACGCCGGAGGCGGTGTCGACCTGCACGATGAGCACGGCCTTGATGGCGCCATTCGTGTCCTGGCGCAGCCGCGCCTCCAGCGCCGCCGGGTTGACGGCGCGGCGCCAATTGCCCGGCAGGAGCTCCACTGCAATGCCCAAGGATTCCGCCATGCGGCCCCAGCCGGCCGCGAACAGGCCGCTTTCGAGGACGAGCACCTTGTCGCCGCGCGAGAAGAGATTGCAGAGCGCCGCCTCCCAGCCGCCATGGCCGTTGGCGATGTAGATGTAGGTCTGCCCGCGCGTACGGAACAGCCTCTGCAGATCGGCGAGGCAGCTGGTGGTGATATCGAGGAGCGGCCCGGAATAGATGTCGACGGCGGGGCGATGCATGGCGGCGAGGACCTCGTCGGGCACCGTGGTCGGTCCGGGTATGCTCAGGAATTCGCGGCCGTGGCGGACGGTCATTGGCATCGACCTTTTTGACGTGAATGGGTCAGACGATCAGGCGCCTTCGACGGCGACGAGCGAGCCGCGCGAGGCGCCCTGGCGGAGCGCGATCAGTTTCGTATATTCGGGCGAGCGATACCACGCCTTAAGCGCGGCCATTTCCGGAAACTCGATGATGACGACGCGCTGCGGGTACCAGTCGCCTTCGAGCACCTCATGCGCACCGCCGCGCACGATGAAACGACCGCCATGCTTCTGAATCAGCGGCAGCACCTGGCGGCGGTATTCGGCATAGACGCTCTGATCATGCACCTCGACATCGGCGATCAGGTAGGCGGACATGTGGACACTTCCTCTTCGGCCAATGGATTTGGATCAGCACAGTGCGTGCTTCGACAAGCTCAGCATGAGGGAGATTGTGCGTGCCACCAAGATTCGTCCTCATCCTGAGCTTGTCGAAGGACGCATGGCGAGTATGCAGCAAGCAGGTCAATCCGACAGCGCCAGCGGTTTGATTCCCTCGTACTTGTCGCCCGGACCGGGATTGTCCTTCGCCGTTTCGCCGCCGAGGTAATGCGTCACGCCCCAGACCGCATTGAGGGCGCTTTGCACGGCGCCTTCGACCCAGGCCGCCGTCCAGGAGATGTCGTCGCCGGCGAGGAACAGGCCGCGCTGATGCGGCGGCAGCGCCTCCTGCTCCTTGAAGTGGCAGAACATGCGGCGCTGGTAGCGGTAGTGTCCGGGGAGGTTGCCCTTGAAGGCGCCGAGGGAATCGGGGTCGGACTCCCAGGACACGGTGATGGGATCGCCGATGATATGCTTGGCGATATCGAGGTTGGGATAGACCTTCTGGAGCGCGCCCAGCATCAGCTTCACGCGCTTCTCGGCGTCGAACGGCAGCACCTTCAGGGCGTCGCCCATCCAGGTATAGGAGAGGCAGATGACGGCCGGCTTGTCCGGGCCGTTGTCGAAGAGATAGGTGCCGCGGGTCAGGCGGTCGGTGAGCGTCTGGCTCATGACATAGCGGCCGGTCTTGGGATCGCGGGCGTTCCAGAAGGGGCGATCGACCATCACGAAGGTCTTGGAGGACTGCATGTAGTGCGTGCGGTCCATGGCCATCCAGGTCTTCTGCGGGAACAGGCGCTCCTCGGTCTCGATGTTGGTGGAGAGCAGCCAGGTCTGGCAGGTCGCGACAACGGCATCGTAGGAGCGCGTATCGCCCCAGCGGTCGGTGACGAGGAAGCGACCGTCTTCGTCGCGGCGCGCGATGCGGGCGACGCCGGGCCGCGGGCCGCCGCCATGGAGCGCATCGAGCGTGGTGCCGCTCGGCCAATGCACCATGTTCTCGGGCGACATCTTCCAGAGGCGGCGCGGCAGCTGTTCGACCCCGCCGACGACCAGGCGCTGGTGGCTGTCCTGGTCGGTATAGACGACTCGCAGGATCTCCAGCATGGAGTTGGGGAAATCGGTGTCCCAGCCGCCGGTGCCGAAGCCGACCTGGCCGAAGATCTCGCGGTGGCGGAAGCTGCGGCGGGAGAAGGCCTCGGAGGTGGCGACGAAGCCATAGAAGGTGCGCTCGTCCCAGATCGGAATCAGCGCGTTCCAGATCTCCTTCACGCGCGCAACGTCGCGGTTGCGCATGGCCTCCTGCATGGCGGCGAACTGGGCGCCCTGCTCGAGCGCCTCGTTCCAGGCCTGCTCGACCTCGCGGAAGATCGCCGGCAGATCCGCCGACTTCTCGACATAGACGGTCTCGCCCTCGAGATCGATGACGGTCGAGGGCGTAGCCGGCGACAGCGGATTGGGGAACGGCCGGGTCTCCAGGCCGGCGAGACCGAGATAGTGGTAGAAGGTCGTCGAGGAGACGGGGAAGCGCATGGCACCGAGCTCGGCGATCACGCCTTCGGCACCCTCGAACGGCTTGGAGCGCAGGCGGCCGCCGAGCCGGCCGGGCTCGTAGACCACGGGCTTCAGGCCGAGCTTCATCAGTTCGAACGCCGTCAAGAGCCCGGCGATGCCGGCGCCGACGATAGCCACCTCGGTGCCGTGGCGCTCGGGCGGCACGCGGCCGAGGCCGGCCGGATGCTTCACCCAGTCGTCATAGGCGAAGGGGAAATCGGGACCGAACATGGTGATCGGCGGCTTGGCGGTTGCAGCACCCATGGGAATGCCTGCCCTGTTGATTGAAGCGAGTTCGCGGTTCCAGCGTCGGGCGAATCAGGCGGAGCGGTCAACACCGAAGTGAGTTGCCGACGCACGGACAACATCCGTGTTCATCCCTGCTTATCTGTGTTTATCTGTGGTCCATTCTTCCCGTCGCGCCGGCGCCCTCATTGTCGTCCCGCAGCTATCGTCTCACCGGCATACTGCTCGCCTTCGTCGCCGTGGTCGCCTTTTCGCTGCGCCCGGTGTTGATCAAGCTGGCCTATGGCTACGTGCGCGACCCCATCACGCTGATCGCGGTGCGCATGGCATTTTCGCTGCCGTTCTTCCTGGCGGCGGCGCTGTGGTCGGGGCGCGGCCGGCACGCGCGCATGCTGAGCGGGCGCGAACTGCTGGTCGTATTCGGGTTGGGCGCCATCGGCTACTACCTCGCGAGCACGCTCGATTTCCTCGGTCTGCAATATGTGACGGCGGGCGTCGGCCGCCTGCTGCTGTTCGTCTATCCGACCATCGTGGTGCTCCTGTCGGCGACCTTCTTCAAGAAGCCGATCCGCAAGCGCGACGTAGCCGCGCTGGTCGTCACCTATGCCGGCGTCGCGCTCGTGCTCTCGGAGGTCGCGGGCGGCGAGAACCTGGATCTGCCGATGGGGGCCGCGCTGGTATTCACGAGCGCGCTCGCCTATGCGGTCTATCTCGTCATCGGGGCCGAGGTGGCGCAACGCATTGGCGCCATGCGCTTCGCCGCGCTCGCCATCAGCGCCGCCTGCTTGTGCTGCATTCTGCAGTTCCTGCTGCTGCGGCCGCTGTCGGCGCTGGCGCTGCCGGAAGAGGTTTACGGCCTCATGGTCATCATCGCCGCCGTCTGCACGGTGATCCCGATCTTCATGACGGCCGAGGCGTTGCGTCGCATCGGCGCCAACCAGGTGGCGATGATCGGCGCGGTCGGGCCGGTGTCGGCGATCGTCTTCGGCGGTATCGTGCTGGACGAATCGATGTCGCCGATTCAGCTGGCGGGCGCCGCGCTCGTCATCGGCGGCGTGCTGCTGGCGACGGTGGAACGGCGGGCGCGGAAGGCGGCTTGACCGATTGCCCGGGAGCGTCGGTGATCGCGATCCGCTACAGCTGATCGAGCCGCAGGGGCAAAACCGCGCCGAGCCAGAGGGCGTGGTGGGCGTGGTCGTCGTAGTCGTTGCCGGTGAGGGGATGGACGAGGACGGTCAGGCCATCGCGGTTGAGCATGAGCCAGGGCACCAGGTGCTCAAACTCCGCGACGGCGAAGGCGACCTGATACATCGAGATCGGATGGGGGCCGACTGGCTGGTCGTGCCAGCGGCCGAGCTGGACCGCGAATCCCGTGCCGATCGCCTCGCGCAAGCGTTCGGCGATCGGGCGCGTCTCAGGGTCGTAGTAGATGTGGGCGTGAAAGCCCTCGATGCGGGCGGGATCGACCGGTTGCATCGAGGGAGATTAGCACGCGGCGGCCGCCAGTCACGCGGTCAGCGGCGGCGGATCTGGTGGCGATGCAGCGGCCCGGCCGGGGCCATGCGCGTGTCCTTGTGGCGGAAGATGACGCGGCCCTTGTCGAGATCGTAGGGCGTCATCTCGACGGTCACGCGATCGCCCGCCAGGGTGCGGATGCGGTTCTTCTTCATGCGGCCGGCGGTGTAGGCGATCATCTGGTGGCCGTTTTCGAGTTTGACGCGGAAACGCCCATCCGGCAGCACGTCCACCACCTCGCCTTCGAATTCGAGCAGCTCTTCCTTGGCCATGGGGCCTCCTGGTTCTGTTGTCCTGGGGACGTTCGTTCAGGCGGCGCGGCGACGCTGATGCTGCGGCCGCGACCAGCGCCGACGACCGCGCGCGGCCTGTGCGGGCTTGCCGCCACGACGGGCCCCCGGCGCTGCCGTCTGGATGGGATCGGCTCCGTCGTCGAGCAGGCGGACGGCGGTCAGCTTCTCGATGTCGCGCATGAAGGCCCGCTCGCTGGGATCGCAGAGGGAGATCGCGACGCCGGCTGCGCCGGCCCGCGCCGTGCGGCCGATGCGGTGCACATAGCTCTCGGCGATATTCGGAATCTCGAAGTTGACGACGTGCGTGATGTCCGTCACGTCGATCCCGCGTGCGGCGATGTCGGTGGCGACGAGAACGCGCGCGTTGCCGGCGCGGAACCGCTCGAGGGCGCGCTCGCGCGCGTTCTGAGACTTGTTGCCATGGAGGGCGTCGGCCGCGATCCCGGCCCGGCCGAGATGCTCGGCGACGCGATCGGCGCCATGCTTGGTGCGCGTGAATACGATGACGCGCGCCATCGCGGGATCGGCCAGCAGATTGGCGAGGAAGGTGCGCTTTGCCCCGGCCTCGACCATGAAGACGCGCTGGTCGATATGCTCGGCCGTGCGGGTGGGCGGCGAGACATCGACGCGCACCGGCGAGCGCAGTAGCTCGGCGGCGAGGCGCGCGATCTCCTGCGGCATGGTGGCCGAGAACAGCAGCGACTGCCGCGCCTTCGGCATCATCGCGACGATCTTCCGGACGTCGCGGATGAAGCCCATGTCAAGCATACGGTCGGCCTCGTCGAGGACGAGGTGCGAGACGCTATCGAGCCGCAGGCGGCCGCGGGCGATGAGATCGAGCAGCCGGCCAGGAGTGGCAATCAGCACATCGACGCCGCGCGCGAGGGCCGAGACTTGCGGCCCGAACGCGACGCCGCCGAAGACGACGGCGTGGCGCAGGCCGATGTTATGTCCGTAGGCGCGGGCGCGCTCGCCGATCTGGGCCGCGAGCTCGCGCGTGGGCGCCAGGATGAGGGCCCGCGCCGTGCGCGGCGCCGCGGTGGTCCGTGTCGCTGCCAAGTGCTGGAGGATGGGCAACAGAAAGGCCGCGGTCTTGCCGGTGCCGGTCTGGGCGATGCCCAGGATGTCCTTGCCTTCCAGCAGCAGGGGGATTGCCCGCTCCTGAATCGGGGTGGGAGTCAGGTAGTTCTCGGCATGCAGGGCACGCCGGAGCGCCTCGGAGATGCCGAGGTCGGCAAACGAAATATTGGTCAAGTTATTGTAATCCTTATGCGCCAACTCGCCGACGCCAGGGATTGGCGCGGTCGCGCGGGAGCGTATCGAAGCCGCCCACGCGCACCGGGTGCCAACGAAGTTTCAACTATTGTCTCGGGATGAGGCGCTCAGCCGTTAAGGCGAGCACATCGCGCGATCGCGAGAAATCTGGTTGGCGCTTACATGGGGCATGGACGGGAGGAAGTCAAGGCAAGAATGATGCCAAGGCTGAGAAATCGCCCCATTCCGCCTCACGAATACTTAACGTGTGATTCCAGTACGAGATCGCGCAAGAGCCGGTCGGTCATTCTTCCTTCACTGCCAATGGGTCGCCGCGGCGCGTCCCTCTACGCGTGGGACGCTGCAGCGGCGCGCCACGCGGTGTCGTCTCGACGAGCCAGCGTCCGAAACCGTCGCCGCTCCCCGAAGCCTGCCGCCATGTGCGTTCCGATGTCACAATACTCGGTTCGGCTGCACCGGCCACTTGCGCCTTGCCGGAACGCGCGAGACGCCGTGTCTCGGCAAGCTGTGCCTTCGCCTTCGCTGCTCGAACCGGACGTAGCTTCTTGCTGCTCATATGCTCACTCGTTTCGCAATTCGGCAACAGGCGTCCACTTGGAGGCACCCCTACGCGAAATCCTCCTGCCGGTCGCGCTCCGCCAGCGACGCATCGCGCTTGGCCGCATCGCCCCACCCTCCGCCGCCGGCGCCGACAAGGCGGAGGACATCACCCTTCTTCAGCACCTGACCGATGACCTTGCTGTTGAGTTGCCGGCAATCGGACCGGTCGGGGTTGAGCCACATGCCGGCCTTGCCCCCGGGCTGGCCGCCGGCGAGGCCCCAGGGGCGGGTGTCGTCGCGGGTCTGCTGGACGTAGGCGCCGAGGACGCTGCGCTCGGCCAGGTGCTCGTAGTCCCTGACGATGCCGAGGCCGCCGCGATACTGGCCGGCGCCGCCGGAGCCGTCGACCAGCTCGGTCTTCAGCACGCGGAAGGGCGACAGCGTCTCCATCACCTCGGCCGACAGCAGCGCGCAGTTGCCGCCGTGGGTGTCGACGGCGTCGAGGCCGTCGCCGCGGCTGTGGCCGCCCATGCCGCCACCGATGATGTCGGAGATGACGTAGTAGGGCTCGCCGCCATCGTCGCGGCGGGCCTGCAGCCGATCGTCGAAACCGCCGGCGCAGAAGGTGGGGAAGCTGACATGGCAGCCGGCGGCGGCGTGATCCGGCGCCAGCGGGGCCATCGCCTTCAGCACGCAATCGGCGAGCGCCTGCTGCGTCAGGTGGCGCACGGAGACGGCGGCCGGGCGCTTCGGGTTCAGCACCGTGCCTTCGGGCACGATCAGCGTCACCGGGCGGTTGCAGCCCTCGTTCTGCGCGATCTCCGGGGCCACGATGCATTTGACGGCGTAGTTGACCATCGAAAGCG
>JBGPEQ010000064.1:0-11768 GCA_041482855.1 Dongiaceae bacterium
ATAGGCCACCGAGAGCTCCTTGAACTGCTGCTCGACCCGCTTGTTGCCGGGGTTGAGGTCAGGGTGGAGCTTCTTGGCCAGCGTGCGATAGGCCTTCTTGACGTCGTCTGCGCTGGCCGACGGCTGCACTCCGAGGATTTCGTATGGCGTGGGCATGACCGATTGCCGCGACCCGCGGCTTGCTCCTTGATCGCTCAATTCTCGATAAGCCAGGCGCTGCCGGGTTCTCGACAGACCCTACCATGGCGCGATGGACCGGCTGAGGCGGTCGGCGCGGTGAGAACCAGTTTCATCCGCATGTGTCTATCCCCGTGGGAATCGTTGCGTGAGGCAAGATTGCCGGTGCAAATAGGCGAGTTGTCGCCTCAATTCAAGTCGGCGATTTCAGGCGGGAGCCAAGCTGACAGAGCAGGAATATAACGAGGATGACGAGCGAGCAACGCGATCCCTTCGAGCAGTTCGACGAGTGGTTCAAGGCCGCAGCCGAGAAGGAGCCAAACGAACCGAATGCGATGGCGCTGGCCACGGTCGGGGCGGACGGCATGCCGTCGCTACGCATGGTGCTGCTCAAGGGCGTGGACGGCCGCAGGTTCGTCTTCTACACCAGCTACGAGGGCCGCAAGGGCCAACAGCTGCTGGCCCATCCGCAGGCGGCGCTCTGTTTTCACTGGAAGGCGTCGAAGCGCCAAGTGCGCATCGAAGGAGCGGTCGAGCAGGTGACGCCGGAAGAGGCGGACGCCTACTTCGCGACGCGGGCGCGCACCAGCCAGATCGGCGCCTGGGCTTCGCAGCAGTCGCGTCCACTGACTGGCCGCTTCGAACTCGAAAAGCGGGTGGCGCAGTTCACCGCCAAATTCGGGATCGGCGCCGTGCCGCGCCCACCCTATTGGTCGGGCTTCCGTGTGCTTCCGCGGCTGATCGAGTTCTGGGAGGATCGGCCGTTCCGCTTGCATGACCGGTTGGTCTATCGTCGCGAGGGTGACGGCTGGCGGACCGAACGCCTATATCCTTGAGATGCGAGCGATGACCAGTTCACCGGACAATATCGCGAACGCTGCGCCCGACCTGACGAGACACGAGGCGGGACAGCTCATGCGCTGGGCGACCTATGCGTCAGTGGCAACCGCGTTCGTGCTCATTGCCGCCAAGGTGGTTGCCTACGTGCTGACCGACTCCGTCAGCCTGTTGTCCACCTTGCTCGACTCGCTGCTCGATGCGGCGGCCTCGCTGATCAATCTGCTGGCCGTCCGTCACGCGCTGACGCCGGCCGATCGCGAGCACCGGTTCGGCCACGGCAAGGCCGAGCCGCTGGCGGCGCTCGGCCAGTCGACGTTCATCGCCGGCTCGGCTGCTTTCCTGATCGTGCAAGCCGCCAACCGCCTGGTGTCGCCGCACCCGGTGACGAACACCGCCATCGGGCTCGGCGTCATGGCGTTTTCGATCGCGGCGACGCTGCTGCTCGTGCTGTTCCAGCGTTTCGTGATCCGGCGTACGGGTTCGCTCGCCATCAAGGCCGATTCGCTGCACTACGCCAGCGACCTCGTCGTCAATGCCAGCGTCGTCGTGGCCCTCATTCTGGTCGCCGTCTATGGCTGGCAGCGGGTCGATCCGGTGTTCGGCGGGGGCATCGCGCTCTACATCATCTATACCGCCTGGCAGATCGCGCGCAGTGCGCTCGACATGCTGATGGATCGTGAACTCCCGGACGACGAGCGCCAGCGCATCCGCGGGATCGCGCTGGCAAACCCGAACGTGCGCGCGGTGCATGACCTGCGGACGCGCGCTGCCGGACAGACGGTGTTCATGCAAATGCACCTGGAGGTCGACGGCAAACTGACGTTGGCCGAGGCGCATACCATCGCCGACGCCGTGGAAGAACAGATCCACGCGGCCTATCCGGACGCCGAAATCATCATCCATGAGGATCCGGCCGGCATCGTCGAGGCGCGGCCGGTGTATCGCTGACGGGTGCGGAAAGATTCTATTGATGCATATCAATGTCGCTCCACTCCCCATATGCTTCAGTAGAATGCTCGCGCGAGAGCCGGGCGCTCCGAGAGGAGGTGTGGTATGACCATCAAGACGATACTTGCCCTGGCCGACGGCGGCAGCACAACGGCGGCCACGCTGCGAGCGGCGGTCGCCGTGGCGCGACGGTTCGCTGCAAACCTGGACGTCCTGCATGTGCGCGCGGACGTCGAGACCATGGTGCCCGTGATCGGCGAGGGCATGTCCGGCGCCATGGTCGAGCAGATGATGAGCGCGATGGCGCAGACCGTGGAGACGCGGGCCGCCAAGGCCAAGGCCGCCTACCAGGAGGTCTGCTCCGCCGCCGGCCTGCAGGCCGTCTGGCGCGAAAATACGGGGCGCGAGACGGATATCGTCGCCAATGCCGGCCGCCTGGTCGATCTGATCGTCATCGGAAAGCCCGATGCGGAGACCGAAACCCCGCTCGCCGCCACGCTCGATGCCGCCCTCTTCGACACCGGCCGGCCGGTGCTCGTCGCCCCCGCGGCGGCGGCAGTCGGCAACCGCATCGTCATCGCCTGGAACGGCGGCGCGCAGGCGGCCCGTGTCGTCGCGGCGGCATTGCCGTTCTTGCGAATGGCCGAGCAGGTCACGGTCGTGACCGTCGGCGAGATCGGGCGCAGCGCCTCGGCGGCCGAACTGGTCGCCTACCTCGGCCTGCACGGCATCCGGGCGGTGCATGAGGCGTTGAACGCCGAGCATGCCACGACCGGCGCCACGCTTTTGAGCTACGCCGGCCGCACCCAGGCGGACCTGCTGGTGATGGGCGCCTATGGCCACAGCCGCCTGCGCGAGATGATCCTGGGCGGCGCGACGCGCGACGTGCTCGCGGCGACGACCGTGCCGGTACTGATGGCGCATTGAGCGACCGCGACGCCAGCGCGGTTATTCGGAGGTCGAGCATGCTGACTTGGGAAGACTGCCTCGCGCTTTGCGAATTAACCGAAGACGAGATCGCCGCCATCGCGGAACATGAACACGTGCCGCAGATGGCCGCGGTGGAGTTCGGCAACTATCTCGTTCATTCGCCGAAGGGCGTGCCGATGATCCGGCGGATCATCCTCGATGATATCGCCGCGGCGCGGCGCCGGGGCGATCTCACCCATGCAGCCAAGCTGAAGCTGGTCCTGCGGCATTTCGTTCACAGCCATCCGCGAGGCGGCGCCGGCGGCAAGGTCGAGGCGGCACAGCCGAGCCCGTAGGTCGGGAGAGCCTGCCATCGGCGATCTTGTGCCGACTTCCGGGAGTGGCAGTCGCGGCGGGTTCGGCTACACTGGCGGCCATGTCCGACCACAGCAAGACCGTGATCCTGACCGGCGCCAGCCGCGGGATCGGCCACGCCACCGTGCAGCGATTCAGCGACGAAGGCTGGCGCATCATCACCTGTAGCCGCGAGGACGTGCCGGCGGAGTGCAAGCGCGATCCGAACTGGACCCATCACGTCGTCGCCGACCTTGCGGATCCCGCCAGCCTCGACCGCTTCGTCATCGAAACCGACAGCTTGCTGGCGGGCCGGCCGCTGCATGCTCTCGTGAACAACGCCGCCGTCTCGCCGAAGACGCCGTTCAAGGAGCGGCTCGGCTGTCTCAACGGCGACGTGCAGGCCTGGCGCGACGTTTTCGAGCTGAATTTGTTTGCGCCGCTTCAACTCGCACGCGGCTTCGCCCAGGCGTTGCATCGCGGGCGTGGCGCGATCGTCAACATCACCTCGATCGCCGGGCATGCGATCCATCCGTTCGCCGGCTCGGCCTACAGCACCTCGAAGGCGGCGCTATCAGCGTTGACCCGCGAACTGGCGGTCGAGTTCGCCGATCTCGGCGTGCGCGTCAACGCGGTGGCGCCCGGCGAGATCGAGACGGCGATGATCGGGCCGGAATACGAATCTCTGATTCCGCGCATTCCCATGCACCGTTTGGGCAGGCCGGAGGAGGTAGCCTCGGCGGTCTATCGCTTGTGCACGGACGATTTCGGTTATGTCACGGGCACGGAGATCTTCGTCACCGGCGGACAGCATCTGTTCTGACGCTTCACGAAGCGAACCTCATCAGGATTCGTCGTCCTGCGGCAGGTCGTCCGCAATGTGCCACCAGGGCATCTTGGAGCCGACATAGATGTGGCGCTCTTTTTCAGGCGCGTGGCCCGGATGGACGCCGCCATCGAGCGTGCCGACGGTGTAGAAGCGGATGTCCGGCAGACTATCGACATCGCCATAGGCCTGCGCGCCGCAGCGCGAACAGAAGTAGCGCTGCACGCCCGGCGTGCTGTCATAGCGAGTCAGCCGCTCGGCGCCGTCTGTGATGATGAAGTTTCCTGGCGGGACAATCGCAAAGCTGGCGAAGGCCGCGCCGTGAACGCGGCGGCAGATGCTGCAATGGCAGTGGCAGACCTCGTCGGCCGGCGCCGTTACCCGGTATCGAACGGCGCCGCAGTGGCAGCCGCCGGTGACGGAGAATTCGGCCATGGCATTCTAGAGGCGTGCCAGCAGACTGCGGAACCAGCCGAGCCGCTGCTCGACCTGAGCGATATCGTGGTCGAGCCAGTCGATCAAATGGCCCGAACGGCCTTCATAGTGGTGGCGCAGATCCGTGAGGCGCGTCAGCTCGCGCTCGCAGATCTCGGCCAACAGCTCGGCCTGCAGGCGGCGGGCCGCGGGCTCGAGCAGATGCAGGAACCGCAGCTTGAGCGCGATGACCAGCTTGTTGAATTCGCCGAGCGGGCCGCGCAGGTTGGCGCCGAGCAGCCGCATCAGTTCCCGCCTTCCGGCTTCGGTGATGCCCAAGTAGGCGTCGGATCCCGCGCCGCCGCCCGCCGACTCGATCAGTGCTTCGACGCGCAACACTTCGATGGGCGGGCCGATCAGGTCGAGCGACGGACCGACGATGCGGCTGGTGAAGTGCCGGACCTCGTCGGCGAGATCGGCATAAGACCGCGGCGCCTCGGTCAGCAGCCCGAGGGCCGCCAGACGCACCGCTTCCGTCGGGATGAGGCTGTTGTCCTTGTACATGTCCTGAAGATAGCGATTCGAGCGACCGAATGCCACCCTATGGGCCGGCAATGCTTGCGGAATGATTAAGAGGCCGGAGGCGTCAGCTGCGGATGCCGCGCAGCCGCTCGGAGCGGCGGCGGAGCAGTTCGATCGTCGTCAGCATGATCACGGCGAAGAGGATGAGCAGCGTCGCCGCCGCGGTTATGGTCGGGCTGATCATCTCGCGGATGCCGCTGAACATCTGCTTCGGCAGCGTCCGCTGTTCGGGTCCGGCGAGGAAGAGGACGACCACCGATTCGTCGAAGGACGTGACGCAAGCAAACAACGCCCCGGAGATCACGCCGGGCAGGATGAGCGGCAGAATCACCTTGAAGAATACCGTCTGCGGTGGTGCGCCGAGACTGGCACCGGCGCGGGTCAGCGAATTGTCGAATCCGGAGAGCGTCGCCGTCACCACGATGACGACGAACGGCGTCGCCAGCGCGGTATGGGCGAGGATCAAGCCCGGAAGCGATTGCGACACTCCGATCCGCGTGTAGAAGAAGTACATGCCGATCGCGCTGATGATGAGCGGCACGACCATGGGCGAGATCAGCAGGCTCATGACGACATCGCGCCCCCAGAATCGCGTCCGGCTCAGGCCGAGCGCCGCGACCGTTCCGAGAGACGTCGCCAAGATCGTCACGGCAGTCGCGACGACCATGCTGTTCTTCAGCGCCAGCGTCCATCGGTCGTTGGTGAAGAAATCCTCGTACCAACGCAGCGACAGACCGGGCATCGGGTAGGAGAAATATGGCTCTGCGTTGAACGACAACGGCATGACCACCAGAATAGGCGCGATCAGGAACAGCAGCACGGCTGCACAAATGACCCGGTGCGTGTAGTACCAAGCGCGTTCGGCGGGCGTTGCGTAGGCGGCGACGGCCATGGCGATCACCCGAACTTCATCTTGTCGATGCCGATTAGGCGATTGTATACGAAATACAGGATCATCGTGGCGACCAGCAGAATCGTCCCGAGCGCCGAAGCTTTGCCCCAGTTGTTCTCTTGATTGATGGCGAGTGCGATGAAGCCGCTGACCATCTGGTCGGTCGGGCCGCCGACCAGCGCCGGCGTGATGTAATAGCCGAGCGACAGGATGAAGGTGAGCAGGCAGCCGGCCGCGAGGCCGGGCATCGTCTGCGGGAAATAGACACGCCAGAACGCATAGAACGGCCCCGCGCCCAGCGAGCGCGCCGCGCGCACATGGCTCGGCGGGATGGTCTTCATGACGCTGTAGATCGGCAGCAGCGTGAATGGCAGCTGGATGTGCGTCATGGCGACGATCGTGCCGAACCGGCTGAAGATGAGTTTCAGCGGATGGTCGGCCAGCTGCAGAAACTGCAGGGTGTCGTTGATGACGCCGTTGTCCTGCAGCAGCACGAACCATGCCGTCGTGCGCACGAGCAGCGACGTCCAGAACGGCAGCAGCACTAGAATCATCAAGAGGTTGCTGGTTCTGATCGGCAAGGAGGCCAGCAGGTAGGCGACGGGAAAGCCGAGAACAAGCGTGACGAGCGTCACGAGGACCGAAATCCAAAATGTACGGACGATGATCGCGACGTAGACCGCTTGATCGGGATCGACGCTCACCGTGGTGGACAGCACTACGAACCAGGCGAGGCAGAGGACGGCACTGCACAGGAGGTACAACGATGTCCGCCGCCACACAGGATGCAAACGGACGATGACGCTGGCCAGCGCGGCAACGATGCCCGTGCCGGCGACGCCATATCTGGCGATGGCGTCTGGCTGCTGGATCACCATCAGGAAGAATGCCGACAAGGCACCGGCAAACAGGTAGGGTCCGGCCGGCGACCAATCGCGGCTCGCACGGCTGGCGATGAGCGCTGCCGCGAGCAGGGCGAGAATCGCCAGGAGCCACGAATTCACCTTCACCGAGTCGTCCTCGACGCGCGTGGCATTGCTTGCGAACGGCCAGGTGCGGTCAAGCACGGTCATCAAGTAGAGGCTGGTGAATCGGTAGTCCGCCTGCTGGATCGCCTGCCAGGTCGCGCGTTCGCCCCAGACAGGATCGATGCCGATCAAGGCGTCCTTGAATGGACCCGCCTCCAGCTTCTCGACCTTTCGGCCGGTGGTGATGATCTTGCTGCGAATGCCGGATAGGACGTAGTTCAGCCGTTTGCCGATCAGGGCCGTGGTTTTGGTCTTCTGCGCCTCCTTGAGGTCTGCGGCTAACGCGGCGAAGGCAGACTCGTCGGGAACGCCCTCGCCGTCCCAACCGCGCAAGGCTTCCATCGTGTGCATCAGTGGATCGCCGATGTACTCGGGGTCGTCGACCGCATTCGACAGCATCACGACGATGGGAAAGCCGAAGGAAACGAAGATAAACAGGAAAAGCGGTAGCACCAGGCCGAAGGCTCTGATCTTGCGCGACAGTTCGACCTGCCGCAGTCTTTCCTTTAGCGGAATACCGTCGGCGGTGCGGACGATGTCGGCGGCTGTCGTGGCGACCATGGGGTGCAGCCGAATCAGGCGGGGAGGGAGTTTCCTCCCTCCCCGATGGGCCCTACTTGGCAAGCCAGGCGTTGAAGCGCGTGCGCAGCTCCTCACCCTTGTCGGCCCAGAATTGCGGGTCGACGATGAGGGCGGTCGTCATGTTGTCGGGCGCCGTCGGCAGGTTCGGCAGTACCGCCGGGTCGACGTTCGGAATCGCGTCCTTGTTGGCCGGTCCGTAGGAAATGTACTTCGTCTGGTTGGCCATCTTGTCCGGCTGGCTGGAGTAGGTGATGAACTTGTAGGCGAGGTCGACCCGCGGGCCGTCCTTCGGAATCGACCACCAATCCCAGTCGAAGCCCTGCGCATCCCAAACGATCTTGAACGGCTTCTTGTCCTTCTGGACCGCGTTGTAGATACGGCCGTTCCAGGCCGAGGTGATGGCGACTTGACCGTCGGCGAGCAGCTGCGGCGGCTGGGCGCCGGCCGTCCACCACACGACTTCGCTCTTGATCGTGTCGAGTTTCTTGAAGGCGCGATCGACGCCTTCCGGCGTATTCAGGACCTTGTAGACGTCGGCGATGGAGACGCCATCGGCGATCAGCGCCCACTCGAGATTGATGAACGGGTTGTTCTGCAGGCCGCGCTTGCCCGGGAATTTCTGCAGATCGAACAGGTCCTTGATCGACGTCGGGC
The DNA here is from genome assembly GCA_041482855.1 of Dongiaceae bacterium. Taxonomy (GTDB): domain Bacteria; phylum Pseudomonadota; class Alphaproteobacteria; order Dongiales; family Dongiaceae; genus JBGPEQ01. The sequence continues at coordinate 8,207 of JBGPEQ010000064.1, forward strand.
CCGGATTCAGCTTGGTCGTGTCGTAGGCGATCACCGTGGCATAGACGATGTTCGGCACCGCGCAATCCTGCAGGTCGCCGCCGATGAACTTCGAGCGGTCGAGGCCGAGCTTCTTCCAGTCGATGGTCTCGAGGATGCCTTCGGCGCAGGCCGCGAGCGCCGTTTGCGTATCGATGTCGATCACGTCCCAGGTGACGCTCTTCGCTTGCACCATGGCGCGGATCTTGGCGATTTCGCCGTTGTATTCTTCTTCCGTGATCTTCGTGCCGGTGTCCTTCTGGAACGGCTTCATGAAGGCTTCGCGCTGGCTCTCCTGATAGGCGCCGCCCCAGGAGACGACCGTCAATTGATCCTCCGCGGCCGCCGGCTTCGCGGCGGACAATGCGATGGCAGCGACCCCCGTCATCAGCAAGCCCGCGAGTCCCAGTTTGATTTTCATTCGTTGCAGTCTCCCTGTTGTGCCGGCTTCGCCGGCGGTTGCGCATGCCTCGTTGGCTGGACGCTCGCTTCGAGCGAGCGAACCAGCCGCGAGTTCACCCTGTCAGAACGCATCGAGCGCCCGACAATCCTCCTTCTTCCAGCCTACGGTAATGGCGGCGCCCGGGGTGAGGTTCGGCACGCCTTCGGAGTTCGGCACTTTGATCACGAAGTCGTGATTGCCGCACACCGAGGCCCGCACCCGCGTGTGGTCCCCGAGGTAGATGAGCTCTTCGACTTGGGCCGAAAAGATATTCACGCAGCCGCCATTGACCGGGTTCAACCTGACCCGTTCCGGCCGCAACGATAGGGTCGTAGGCGCACCCAGGCCGCCAACCTTCACGGGCATGGCCTCGACTTTGCTGCCGCCGGCGACCTCGACCTGGCACGCCGTGCCGCTGACGGCGATCACCTTGCCGTGCAGCCGGTTATTCTCGCCGATGAATTGCGCTACGAATGAATTCTGCGGCCGTTCATAGAGATCGTCCGGCGTCGCCAGCTGCTGGATCGCGCCATCGTTGAAGACGGCGATGCGGTCCGACATGGTCAACGCTTCGCTCTGATCGTGAGTCACGTAGACAACGGTCACGCCGAGATTGCGGTGGATGTGCTTGACCTCGAGCTGCATGTGCTCGCGCAACTGCTTGTCGAGCGCTCCCAAGGGCTCGTCCATCAGCACGAGTTTGGGCTCGAACACGAGCGCGCGCGCCAGCGCGACGCGCTGTTGCTGGCCACCGGACAGCTGTCCTGGTCGCCGACTGCCAAAACCCGATAATTTGACCATGTCGAGGGCGCGCTTGATTTTCGCCTCGATCTCTGTCTTCGCCAGCCGGCGCACCTCGAGCGGAAAGGCGAGGTTCTCCACGACCGTCATGTGTGGGAACAGGGCATAACTCTGGAACACCATGCCGATGTTCCGCTTGTGCGGCGGAACGTTGTCGATCGGCCGTCCGTCCAAATCTATGCGTCCGTTCGTCGGCACCTCGAAGCCGGCCAGCATCATCAGCGTGGTCGTCTTGCCCGAACCCGACGGTCCGAGGAGCGTGAGAAATTCTCCGGCCCGAATGCTCAGATTCAGGTCTTTGACGACCAGCGTTTCGCCGTCGTAGCTCTTTTGAACATCGGAGAATTGGACGTAACTATCCTGTCGCGTTGCCATCCCTTTTCCGTGAAGCCTCTCGCTCCCCTTGGGTTCGCTTTCTTTCTCTTTTAGGCGGCAGCCGTCACTCTAACACGGTATACCGGCGACACCGCGCGATTCCTATACGGCATTGTCACGGGTATTTGGAGTCATTTTTTGCTGCGCCGCAACAGAAATAACGGATCGCCCGTTCTGAGCAACCCGTCCCCGCGGCGGGGCGAACCGACGATCGGCGGTTCAGGCGGCCAGGAGGCCTTGCTGTCGGAGCCAGGCGTAGGTGTCGTCGAGAGCCTTGCCGTAACGGGCAAGCAGGTCGCCGATCTGCGCCTCGTTGATGATGAGCGGCGGACAGAAGGCGACCGTGTCGCCGAGCGAACGCGTGATCAACCCATGCGCCTGCGCGCGCCCGATCGCGTAGGGCCCGACCGCGAGCTTGGGGTCGAACGACTCCTTCGTATTCTTGTCCTTGACGAGCTCGATGCCGCCGATCAGCCCGATGCCACGCACCTCGCCGACCAGCGGGTGCTCGGCGAATTTGCGCAGGCCGCTCTGGAAGGCCGGCGCCACGCGGGCGACCTGAGACAGAATGTCGCGCTCCTCGTAGATCTTCAGGGTCTCGACGGCGACGGCCGCACTCACGGGATGGCCGCTGTAGGTGTAGCCATGGCCGAAGGTGCCGAGCTTGCCGCTGTTGTCGCGGATGGCCCTGTAGAGTTTCTCGTTGATGAGGAGGGCGGAGATCGGCAGGTAGGCCGATGACAAGGCCTTCGCCATGGTCATGATGTCCGGCTGCAGCTTGAAGGTCTCGCTGCCGAACATCTTGCCGGTGCGGCCGAAACCGCAGATCACCTCGTCGGCGATGAAGAGGATGTCGTATTTCCGCAGGACCGCCTGGACCTTCTCGAAGTAGGTCTTCGGCGGCAGGATGACGCCGCCGGCGCCCTGGATCGGCTCGGCGATGAAGGCCGCCACGGTTTCCGGTCCCTGCTCCAGGATCAGCTTCTCCAGATTGGCGGCGCAGCGGGTGGCGAAATCCTCCTCGCTCTCGCCGGCCTGCCCGAAGCGATAATAGTGCGGGCAATCCGTATGCAGCATGTTGGCGATCGGGAGATCGAAGTCTTTTTGAAAGGCCGGCAGGCCCATCAGGCTGGCCGCCGCCACGGTGACGCCGTGATAGCCCTTCTGGCGCCCGATGATCTTCTTCTTTGCCGGGCGGCCGATGGCGTTGTTGTAGTACCAGACCATCTTGACGGCGGTGTCGTTGGCCTCCGAGCCCGAATTGCAGAAGAAGGCGTGCGACATCGGCACCGGCGCCAGCTTGACCAGGCGCTCGGCCAGCTCGACCGTGATGTCCGGCACCTTCTGACCGAAGCTGGGATAGTAAGGCAGCTTGCGCATCTGGCGCACCGCCGCCTCGACCAGGCGCTCCTCGCCGAAGCCCAGCGACGTGCACCACAGGCCGGCCAGGCCCTCGATGTATTCCTTGCCTTCCTCGTCATAGACGTAGATGCCCTTGCCGCGCGTCAGCACCAGCGGACCCTCGGCCTCCTGCTTCACCGCATTCGCGTAGGGATGCAGGTGATAGGCGATGTCGCGGGCGGCCGTGGAATTGGGCGTGACGGTCATGGAGTCCTCGCTGGGGGGAGGCTGTCGAAGGATGTGGTCGTGCAGACGCAATGGCGCCGTTACTATCGGGTGACCGCCGGTTGAAGTCAAAGGCGCCGCGCCGAGTGACGGTGCGGCTGTCTGCCGGGCCGTACGAGACGTGCTATGATCGCGCATCGACTGGCTGCGGCGGCAACAAGAGAAGGGTGAGCGCGATGAAACTGCAGTACACGGTGGGCATGACCGTCAACCGCAAAGCCGATCACGTCAGCATCGAGGCGGAAAACGCCCTGGTTGCCGCTCTGAAAGTCAAGCTCGAGAAGCCGACCGCGCGCATCA
>JBGPEQ010000065.1:0-11722 GCA_041482855.1 Dongiaceae bacterium
GCGATGCCGCTGGCCGAGGACGATCGGATCGTCAACATGCTGCTCGGCGGCGTCTTCTTCGAGCTGGCCGGTCACGCCTGACGCAGTGAGCAGTGAGCCATGAGCAATGAGCCGGCGCCGCAGCCGGCCTTCGGCCTCGTCGAAGAGGGGTGACGACACAGCACGGCCGAGAGACCGTCGCGGCGGCGATGTCAGGCGGCGGTGGACCTGGCCGACCCCTCGCTGTCCGTCGGCGCGGCCTCGATGGCGGGCGCGGGCTTGATGTGCGAGGGAGCCGGCAGGGCCAGCGGCTCCGGAAAGACGCGCACGCGGTGGAAGCGGACGGCGCACCAGTCGCCGACGGATAGGTTGAGGATGGCGAGCCGGTTGCGGTCGAGGGCGGCCTCGAGCGGCCGGCCGGCATAGTCGAGATCGATGCGCGCGGTCGGGCCGATGGCGGCGATGGCGCGCACCTGGGCGGCATTGGGCGAGGCCGGCTGGCCGTTCAGCAGCTCGACGTCGTGCGGCCGCACGAAAGCGATGGCGGCGCGATCGATGCCGTCATAGCGCTCGGGCGACAGCGCCACGCCGCCGAACCTGGCGACGCCGTCGTCGATCTGGCAGGGCAGCCGGTTGACGTTGCCGAGGAAGTCGAAGACGAAGGCCGTGGCGGGCGAGTCGTAGACCTCGGCGGGCAGGCCGACCTGCTCGACCCGGCCCTGGCTCATCACGACCACGCGGTCGGCCAGCTCGAGCGCCTCCTCCTGGTCGTGGGTGACGAACACGCTGGTGATGTGCATCTCGTCATGGAGGCGGCGCAGCCAGCGGCGCAGCTCCTTGCGCACCTTGGCGTCGAGGGCGCCGAAGGGCTCGTCGAGCAGCAGCACCTTGGGCTCGATGGCGAGGGCGCGGGCGAGCGCGATCCGCTGGCGCTGGCCGCCCGAGAGCTGGGAGGGATAGCGGTCGCCGACCCAGTCGAGCTGCACCAGCGAGAGCAGGCGATGCACGCGCTCGGCGATCTCCGCCTTCGACGGCCGCACAGCGCGCGGCCGCACCGAGAGGCCGAAGGCGACGTTGTCGAACACGGACATGTGGCGGAACAAGGCGTAGTGCTGGAACACGAAGCCGACCTGGCGCTCGCGCGGACCCTGGCTGACGGCATCCTCGCCATGGAGGCGCACGGCGCCGGAATCCGGACGCTCCAGGCCGGCCATGATGCGCAGCAGCGTGGTCTTGCCGGAGCCGGAAGGACCGAGCAGCGCGAGCAATTCGCCCGACTGCACCTCGAGCGATACCCGATCGAGTGCGAGATAGTCGCCGAAGCGCTTGCTGATGTCGGAGATCTCGATGCTCATCGCGATATCCTATGCGCTCAGGACGGCCATGCGCCACACGGATGCAACAGCGCGCGCGACGCCAGCGCTGCAGAACGAAAGCGGGGCGAACAGTTGCATCTGCCGGCGCAAGAGATCAATGGCGAATGTCAAAGCGCGCCGCCAGCAACTAACGGCGGGTGGCCGCGATCTCGTCGGCGTAGCGCCATTCGAGGGCGGACTTGGCGGCGAGCGTGACCAGGGCCAGCAAAGCCAGCAGCGAAGCGACGGCGAAGGCGGCGACGAAGTTGTACTCGTTGTAGAGGATCTCCACATGCAGCGGCATGGTGTTGGTCTCGCCGCGGATGTGGCCGGAGACCACGGAGACGGCGCCGAACTCGCCCATCGCGCGCGCATTGCACAGCAGCACGCCGTAGAGCAGGCCCCAGCGGATGTTGGGCAGGGTAACGCGCCGGAAGATCTGCCAGCCGCCGGCGCCCAGCACGATCGCCGCCTCTTCGTCCTCGCGGCCCTGCTCCTGCATGAGCGGGATGAGTTCGCGGGCGACGAACGGGAAGGTCACGAAGACGGTGGCGAGCACGATGCCCGGCAGCGCGAAGACGATCTGGATGTCGTGGGCCTTCAGCCACGGGCCGATCCAGCCGTGCAGGCCGAACAGCAGGATGTAGATCATGCCGGAGATCACCGGCGAGACCGAGAACGGCAGGTCGATCAGGGTCAGCAGCAGCTGCTTGCCGCGGAATTCGAACTTGGTGATGCACCAGGAGGCGGCGACGCCGAAGATCAGGTTCAGCGGCACCGCGACCGCCGCCACCAGCAGCGTGAGCTTGATGGCGGAGAGCGCATCGGGCTCGACCAGGGCCGCCAGATAGGCGCCGATGCCCTGACGCAACGCCTCCACGAACACCGCCAGCAAGGGCAGGAACAGGAACAGCACGAGGAAAACGAGCGCGGCCAGCGTCAACAGCCATTGCGTCAGCGGCGTCTCCTTCAGGGCCGACTGCCTGATCGCCGGCTGGGTGCGGACGGCCTGGGCCAGATCAACCATGGCGCGCGCGCGTCCAATGCTGCAGCAGGTTGATGGCGAGCAGCAGGATGAACGAGGCCAGCAGCATCATCACCGCCAGGACCGTCGCGCCCGCATAGTCGAACTGATCGAGCTTGGTGACGATCAGGAGCGGCACGATCTCCGACACGGCCGGCATGTTGCCGGCGATGAAGATGACCGAACCGTACTCGCCGACGCCGCGCGCGAAGGCGAGTGCGAAGCCGGTGATGAGGGCCGGGAGGATGGCCGGGAAGATGACGCGGGCGAAGGTCTGCCAGCGGCCGGCGCCGAGCGAGGCGGCGGCCTCCTCATGCTCGACCTCCAGGTCCTGCAGCACCGGCTGCACGGTGCGCACGATGAAGGGCAGGCCGATGAAGGTGAGCGCGACGACAATGCCGAGCGGCGTGTACGCGACCTTGATACCCAGCGGATCGAGCAGGCGGCCGACCCAGCCATTGGGAGCATAGAGGGCGGTCAGCGCGATGCCGGCCACCGCCGTCGGCAGCGCGAACGGCAGGTCCACCATCGCATCGACGAGCCGGTGGCCCGGAAAGCGGTAGCGCACGAGCACCCAGGCGACGAGCAGGCCGAAGAAGACGTTGATGACGGCGGCGATCAGCGCCGTGCCGAAGCTGACCCGGAAGGCGGCGATGACGCGCGGCGTCGTGGCGATGGCCCACAGCTCGGCCGGGCTGAGGCCGAAGGTCCGCGCCACCAGGGCGGCCAACGGCAGCAGCACGATGAGGCCGAGATAGGCGAGCGTGAAGCCCAGCGTCAGCCCGAAGCCCGGGATGACGCTGGGCCGCCGCAACGACCACGCGGTCGTCATGGGCGAACGCGGTTATGGCCGACGGCGACGACTAGGATCCCGGCTGATAGATCTCGTCGAAGACGCCGCCGTCATTGAAGAACTTCTTCTGCGCCTCCCGCCAGGTGCCGAACTTCTCGGCGAAGGTGAAGAGGTCGAGCTTGGGGAACCGGTCGGCGTATTTCGCCGCCACGTCGGCGAGGCGCGGACGGTAGAAATTCTTGGCCGCGATCTCCTGTCCCTCCGGCGAATAGAGGAATTGGAGATAGGCCTCCGCCAGCTTGCGGGTGCCATGGGCGTCGACCACCTTGTCGACGACGGCCACGGTGGGCTCGGCCAGGATGCTGCGCGGCGGCACGACGATCTCCACCCTATCCGGCCCCAATTCCTTGACGGCGAGAAAGGCCTCGTTCTCCCAGGCCAGCAGCACGTCGCCGATGCCGCGCTCGACGAAGGTGACGGTCGAGCCGCGGGCGCCGCTGTCGAGCACGGGCACGTGCTTGAAGAGCTCCTTCACGAAGGCCTTGGCCTTCTCCTCGTCGCCGCCGTTCCGGTCGAGCGCATAGCCCCAGGCGGCCAGGAAACTCCAGCGGGCGCCACCGGAGGTCTTCGGGTTGGGCGTGATGACCTGGATGTCCGGCCTCACCAGGTCGGACCAATCCTTGATCTGCTTCGGGTTGCCCTTGCGCACCAGGAACACGATGGTCGAGGTGTAGGGCGAGCTGTCGTCGGGCAGGCGCGCCTGCCAGTTCTTGTCGGTGAGGCCGGCATCGGCGATGGCGTCGATGTCATAGCCGAGCGCGAGCGTCGCCACGTCGGCCTCCAGGCCGTCGATGATGGCGCGGGCCTGCTTGCTCGAGCCGCCGTGCGACTGCCTGATCTCGACGGTGTTGCCGGTCTCCGCCCGCCACTTGGCGGCGAAGGCGTGGTTCACGGCGACGTAGAACTCGCGGGTCGGATCGTAGGAAACGTTGAGGAGCTTCTGATCGTCGGCGAAGGCCGCCGGTATGAGGCTGCCGAGCGCGATAACGCCGGCGACCGCCAATCCTATCGACTTGAGTCGCATGGTTGCAGTCTCCTTGTGGTTGGCATGAGAGCAGCGTTTCTTCTCGTTGCCTTGAGACCACCCGATCGCCTGCACGCGGTGCGGCGCACTCCACCCGGGGAGTATGACACACCGCGGCGACCGGCAAGGTCAAGGTTCGATGACATCATCGCGGGCGGTTCCTCGCACAGTTTGCGGGGCCGGCCTGCTCAAATTTTTCTATTCTCGACTTTACCTATCGATTGAGTCGACTATTTTGCAGATCAAAACACCGACTATGACATTGTCTAGCCCCGCACACTTGGCATGCCCGCGCAAGAGCGTGTGAGGAAATCCCTGGAGACGCTGGACCAGCATCTCGCGTCCTTCGAGACGGCCGCTTCGCGGCCTCCTCAGGATGAGGAACCTTCCTAATGCCATCAAAAAACTACCTCATCCTGAGGAGCGCCCGAAGGGCGCGTCTCGAAGGACGCACGATGTTGGTGCAGCTCTCTCATGGATCTCCTTTTGGATTTCTTCACACCCTTGCAAGCGGGGCCGGACGTTGGCCCTTGTGGCCGCGCCTGTTGGCGTCGGCCAGGGTGTGATTGTCGAGGATGGCGGCGGTGGCGTCGCGCACGCGCCGGAACACCTTGCGGACGGCGCAGGTCGCCTCGTCGCGGCAATCGTCGCAGCGCCGATAGGCGGTCTGGCTGACGCACATCACTTGGGCCAGCGGCCCATCGACGATGCGCACGACTTCGCCGAAGGAAATCTCCGCGGGCGCGCGGGCGAGCGCGTAGCCGCCGTTCTTGCCGCGCTTGCTGTGCAGCAGGCCGTGGTGCTTGAGGTCGAGCAGGATGAGTTCGAGGAACTTCTTCGGCAGGTTCTGCCGCTCGGCGATGTCCGCGATCGGCAGCGGCTCCCCGGTCGGCCGCTCGGCCAGCATCAGCAGGGCCCGCAGCGCGTATTTGGCCTTCTGCGACAGCATCGTTTATTCCCTACTATTTCAATAGAGTTTATAGGAATTGGAATTCGTGTCAAGAGGGTCGATTCCAGGCGCGCAGGCGGGGCCGGCAGCCGCTCGCGGCCCCCTTTTCAGCCGCCGTTAAGCACATTTTAAGACCTTTGGCCTCATTCGTAGAGCTGAACCGCCGACCGGAAGGCCACGATGAACTACGCCATCATGATCGCCGCCGCGTTCGTCCTTGCGACCATCGCGGTCGCAACGATGTCGCCGCTCGACCATCTGCCGCAGGGAGCGCCGCAGGAATCCGTCGCCGCGGCGCCGGCACCCCCCGACGAGGACAGCTCTTCAGACGGTTCGCAATACGGTTCACAAAACAGTTCACAGGACGGTTCGTCACCGGGCTACAAAGGCCATTGGCCGGCGAACGAGGCGCCACCCCAGTGAGCCCCGGCAGCCGACCCTCCTGCTAGCGCCGTACGGGCGGTGAACGGCTCGATGCGCCCGCCGCCGGCGCGGCGCCAGTGTCGTCGGTCCGCAGGAGTCGCACCGCTAGTTGCCTGCTGACAGCACCTGTCAGCAGCCCCCGCCGCCGCCGTTGGCCGCGTGCGTGTCTCGTCTTATATTACGGCCATGTCCCTCGTCATCGCCGAGAAGCCGCTGCCGGCCACGGCCGGCGTGCCGTTCAAGATCGTGTCGGAGTTCAAGCCGGCGGGCGATCAGCCGCAGGCGATCGCCGACCTCATCCAGGGGCTGACCAGGGGCGAGCGCGACCAGGTGCTGCTGGGCGTGACGGGCTCGGGCAAGACCTTCACGATGGCGCACTGCATCCAGGCGCTGCAGCGGCCGACCCTGATCCTGGCGCCTAACAAGACGCTGGCGGCCCAGCTCTATGGCGAGATGAAGGGCTTCTTCCCGGATAACGCTGTCGAGTATTTCGTATCCTACTACGACTACTACCAGCCCGAGGCCTACGTCGCCCGCACCGACACCTACATCGAGAAGGAATCCTCCATCAACGAGCAGATCGACCGCATGCGCCACTCGGCCACGCGGGCGCTCTTTGAGCGGCGCGACGTCGTCATCGTGGCGTCGGTGTCCTGCATCTACGGCATCGGCTCGCCCGAAGACTATTCGCGCATGACGCTGGCGCTGAAGCGCGGCCAGAGCGTCGATCGCACCGCCCTCCTGCGCAAGTTCGTGGAGCTGCAATACCGGCGCAACGATACGAACTTCGTGCGCGGCGCGTTCCGGGCGCGCGGCGATTCGATCGAACTGTTCCCGGCGCACCTGGAGGACCGGGCCTGGCGGCTCTCCCTGTTCGGCGACGAACTGGAGGCGATCCATGAGTTCGATCCGCTGACCGGCGAGAAGACGGCGGCGCTCGACTATGTGCGCGTCTACGCCAACAGCCACTATGTGACGCCGAAGCCGACGCTGACCCAGGCGGTGAAGATGATCAAGGTGGACCTGAAGCTCCGCCTGACGGAGCTCAACGCCGAGGGCAAGCTGCTGGAGGCGCAGCGACTGGAACAGCGCACCATGTTCGATCTGGAGATGATCGAGGCGACGGGATCCTGCGCGGGCATCGAAAACTATTCCCGCTATCTCACGGGGCGGAAGACCGGCGAGCCGCCGCCGACCCTCTTCGAATACATCCCGGACGATGCGCTGCTGATCGTCGACGAGAGCCACGTGACGGTGCCGCAGCTCGGCGGCATGTTCAAGGGCGACTGGGCGCGTAAATCGACGCTCGCCGAATTCGGCTTCCGCCTGCCCTCGGCCTGCGACAACCGGCCGCTGAAGTTCGAGGAGTGGAACGCGATGCGGCCGCAGACCGTCTATGTCTCGGCCACGCCCAGCAAGTGGGAGCTGGAACAGACCGGTGGCGTGTTCGCCGAGCAGGTGATCCGGCCGACCGGCCTGATCGATCCCGTCTGCATCATCAGGCCGACCGAGACGCAGGTGGACGACTGCATCGCCGAATGCCGGGCGGTGGCGGCCAACGGCCAGCGCGTGCTGGTGACGACGCTCACCAAGCGCATGGCCGAGGATCTGACCGAGTACATGCATGAGGCCGGCATGCGCGTGCGCTACATCCACTCGGACGTCGAGACGCTGGAGCGCATCGAGATCATCCGCGACCTGCGGCTCGGCGCCTTCGACGTGCTCGTCGGCATCAACCTCCTGCGCGAGGGGTTGGACATTCCCGAATGCGCGCTGGTCTGCATCCTCGACGCCGACAAGGAAGGCTATCTGCGCTCGCAGACCTCGCTGGTGCAGACCATCGGGCGTGCCGCGCGCAACATCGACGGGCGCGTGGTCCTCTACGCGGACGTCATGACGAATTCGCTGCAGCGCGCGCTGGCCGAGACCAACCGCCGGCGCGAGAAGCAGCAGGCCTACAACGCCGCCAACGGCATCACCCCGGAGAGCGTGCGCAAGGGCATCGTCGACATCATGCAGAGCATGTACGAGCGCGACCACGTGACGGTGGATACGGGCGTGGCCGGCGAGGCAGCGCTGGTCGGCCACAACCTGAAGGCCGTGATCGCCGACCTCGAACGGAAGATGCGCGCGGCGGCGGCCGACCTCGAGTTCGAGGACGCCGCCCGCTACCGCGACGAGATCAAGCGGCTGGAGGCGCTCGACCTGGGCGTGCCGACCGACGGCTCTCCGCGCGCGCGCTCCACCGGCGGCGCGCCGGGGACGACGAGCGGGAAAGGGCTGGGCGGGCGGAGCGCGGGGAAGGAACCAGGATTTCGAGGTGGCGGGAGGCGCCGAGGGTAGGGGAATCGCTTGAAGGAACAGACACCGAATCCAAGTTCACAGTCATGCTCTGAAGCTCGCTTGATGACTCGCAATGCGAGACAATCCGACCAGAGCGACAACTCAAAGTAGGCAAGCAAGGCTCGCGGCGCACCCGAACCTGAGAACCTGACATCGGGGATCTCATTGTGAGCCATTCAAGCGATTGCCCTGGCGCCGAGGGCGGTAGCAGTTGCCGTTTACCGCCACATGTAGTACGTTTTTGCCGTGATCCAGTCTTGGCGCAACGCGGCAAGTCGAAAGGTCTGGGAGGGCGAGCGCCCGAACCGCTTCAACGGCCTCGATGTCGGGACCGCCGTCGATTTGCTGCTTGCCCTCAACGTCGCAAAGACGTTGGCCGACCTCAGCCCGTTGGCCAGCATCGGTCTGCACAAGCTGAAAGGCGACCGCAAAGGGCAGTGGGCCATGACGATCAATGGACCGTGGCGCATCTGCTTCGAGTTCAAGAAGGGAGACGCCTACAATGTCGAGATAGTCGACTACCACAAAGGATGAACACAATGACGCCAATTGCTCACCCCGGCCGTCTGCTCAAGCGCGAGCTTTCAGTTCGGAAGCTAAGCGCAAGCCGCCTCGCGCTCGATATCGGCGTTCCCTCGGGCCGGATCACGGATATCCTGAACGGCCGCCGCTCAATCACCGCGGACACCGCAGTTCGCCTCGGCCGCTACTTCGGCAACCGGCCGCAGTTCTGGCTTGATCTTCAAGCGCAGTTCGATATCGCCGTGGTCGAACGTGACCATGGCGCGGAGATCGCACGTGAGGTACGTCCCCCCAAGGCGGCGTAGAAGGAGCTCACTCGGGCATCAGTCCCGCCAATCCGCGGCAATTGGAAGTGTGATGGTGACGCCGCCTCAGAACGACCGGATGCGGTAGCTCCGCTTCTCCGCGATGTAGTCGCGGTTGGCGATCTCGTCGGGCGAGAGGCCGGCGAGCACTTGTCGCACGTCCGAGATCACCTCCGGCCGCTTGCGGTAGTACTGATGGCGCACGTCGGTGAGCGGCGAGGTCTCGTTCACCTTGCGGCAATCGACCAGCGTGATCTTGTGCGGCAGGTTGGTGAGCGTCCGCGGGCCGGTGCTGCCGAGGCGGTCCGGGTTGCCCTTGGTCTCGTCGCTGATGCTGAGGGCGCCGTCGGTCGCGGAATAGTAGACCTGCACCGCCTGCGCCAGTTCCGGCAGCCGCGCCATCTTGTAGTCGAGCTCGAGGGCGTCGTTGTCTTCGTCGGCCGCCATCAGGAAGATGTTCTGGAAGACGCGCGGCAGCGTATTGCCCGGATACTGCGCGATGATGGCCTGGACCGCGTGACGAAGCGCATAGTTGCCCATGCTGTGGGCGACCAGATGCAGGTGCTGCCAGCAATACTGGTCCGGCCCGATATCGCGGAAATAGTCGAGCAGCTTCAGGAAGGCGCGGGCGATGGCCGGGCCGGAGGCCTTGGCGTCGTCGCGGTCGCTATAGTAGGAGACCCAGGGGATCAATTCGCCGTCGGCCGGCCAGGAGAAGACGGCCGCTTCCACCGGCCGCCCAGCCTGCTGGTACTCCTGCTTGACCTGGGCGACGCGCTGCAAGGCGGTGGTGAAATCGCAGGAATAGCCGTGGATGAGCAGGATGAGATCGGCGGCCTCGGCCTTCATGCGGTTTCGCATTTCGTCGAAGATCTGGCGGCTCCCGAGCACCTGCGGCGCGCCCGGGGTGGTGACCTGCTCGGGCGCCAGGCGAACGGAGACCACCCGGTAGTCACCGCCGGGCGTCGTCGGCGGCTCCACGTCCGCCGACCCGAAGCGCAGATATTGCGGGCCCTTCTGATGGAAATGCGGGCCGAAGCTGGGACTGGCGTCCGTGCCGGTCTCGTCGCGGTTGGTGGCGTAGTAGACGGTAATGGCCATCGCCGGCTCCCTCGCATTGCCGCCACGGCGGCGGTTCGACCCCATTCGATCACGCATTGCAGCCGGGAACCATAGGCCGGTCTGTGAGACAGCTCACATATTGGCGTGTCCGTGAACGGCTTCGCGCCAACGGCGAGCGCGAGAAGACGACAACACCTGCATTGAACTGAGTTCGGGCATCGCGCGATCGAGCCGCCGGGACAGCGCCGGCAGGTGGCAGGTCGGCACTTGCGGGAAGAGGTGGTGCTCGACATGCAGGAACATGTGGTAGGAGACGAAATTCCTGAGCCGGCCGCGCTGAGTGCGCGCGGGATAGCGGGCCTCTTCGGTATCGTGGTGCACGGTCCAGACGGCGAAGAACGCGGTCAGGCACTGGGCGACGCCCATGGCGATGACGTGATAGCGGAGCGCGTCGACCCGCAGCCACAGGAACACGGCGGCGATCCACACGATATTGGCCGCGAGCTCGCCGCAGACCCATAACCGCGTCGTACGGTTGCCTTTGGCCAGCGCCGTGCGGTGCAGCAGCAGCGGGAACAGCGGGCCGAATGCGAGCGCCTGCCAGCCGGACATGCGGGCGCTCGCGGCCTCGACATCGCCTTCGCCCATGCAGAGCTTGTGGTGGCGCAGGTGGTTGAACTTCACGGCGTGCATGGCGCCCAGCATCGCCACGCTCATGGCGAACAGGAACCATTCGTTGGCGCGGCGGCCCAGGCCGAGGGCGTGATGATGGCCGTTATGGACCTGGCGCAAGCCCGTGAGGAACATCATGAACGAGGCGGCCAGCGCCAGTAGATAGAGATGCTCCGCGGCGAGCAGGAGCGAGAGCGCAAGCCACGGCAGGCACAATGTCAGCTCGCGCGCGGATTCCAGCGGCGTTAGCGCCACCAGGTCGCGCCACTCGACGCCGGCGAGCCGGCCCGAGCGCAGGAGCTGCGTCGTCGGCGTGGGCCGACCGTCAATCGCTGCGTCCTGCACGAAAACTTCCCCTGGAGAGCGGATCCGCGACAGCCCAACCTATCATGCCTCGATCCGCGGAAGCATCACCCAGCCCACAGCCGCGCGCCGCCAGCCCGTTGCCAAGCGGGTGCAAGCTGCGGCTAACTACCGGTCCGCCCAGCAGCCGAGGTCCGCCATGCCCGCCAGCAAGCCCGCTGCCCTTCCCGCCCTCGATCCGGCCAAGGTGAGGCCGCGGACCGGCAATTCGTATCCGGGGCCTTTCGGCCGCGCGTCGGCGGCGCGCGAGAAGCGGGTGTTGGGCGACGCTGTCGGCCTGAAGAACTTCGGCGTCAATCGGGTGCGGCTGCCGGCGGGCGCCGCCTCGTCGCAGCGCCATTGGCACACACATGAGGACGAGTTCGTCTATATCCTCGAAGGCGAGGTCGAGCTGGTCACCGATTCCGGCGTGCAAACACTCGCGGCCGGCATGTGCGCCGGCTTCCCGGCGGGGGCGCGCGACGGCCACCATCTCGTCAATCGCTCGGCGCGCGATGCCGTCTATCTGGAGGTCGGCGACCGCAAGGAGGAAGATCAGTGCTACTACTCCGACGTCGATCTCCACTACGGCCCGAGCGCAAGGGACGGCAAATTCGGCTTCACGCACAAGAACGGCGACCCCTATTGACGTTGCGCTCGCGCGAATGTGTGATGGCGTGCGGGTGCGGGATCACCATATTAGCCGGCGTCATCAGGTGGTGAGCGAGATGGATACGAAGACGAACGACAAGGTCGAGAAGAGCGAAGCCGAGTGGCGGGAGAAGCTGACGCCCGAGCAGTACAAGGTCACGCGTCAGCACGGCACCGAGCGCGCCTTCACCGGTAAGTTCTGGGACCATCACGATGAC